>VTTJ01000005.1:0-300000 GCA_008364785.1 Bacillus sp. BGMRC 2118
TACGCATCGTCGCCTTGGTGAGCCGTTACCTCACCAACTAGCTAATGCGCCGCGGGCCCATCTGTAAGTGACAGCCGAAACCGTCTTTTATACAGGAACCAGGAGGTTCCTGAAATTATCCGGTATTAGCTCCGGTTTCCCGAAGTTATCCCAGTCTTACAGGCAGGTTGCCCACGTGTTACTCACCCGTCCGCCGCTGACATCAGGGAGCAAGCTCCCATCAGTCCGCTCGACTTGCATGTATTAGGCACGCCGCCAGCGTTCGTCCTGAGCCAGGATCAAACTCTCCAATAAAGTGTTTGATTGCTCATTCTTGCTGGCTATCTATATAATAGATAGTTTAAAAATTTTGCGTTGGTTTTTAAGACCAACACGCTTGACGTTTTGTTTAGTTTTCAAAGAACTTGTCTCACCAATTTCTAGTGGACTATTAATATATCATGTTTAAGATCAAAGTTCAATATAAACTTTCTTCCAATTCAACTGTCTTGGCATGATGAATTAAGGAGTTAGATAAAAATAATATCAGAAAATGAAACTATCCTCAATGAACAAGTTTTTCCAACTTACCTTGTTCTCTTGTCTCTAAAGCAAATACTAAAGAGAAGGCTGCACCGCAATTAACAAATAATTAATACATCATTAAGAGCGGAATACAAATATATCATGTCCTCCACTCATGATTCAACATGAACATTTTTCCATCTCACTAGACATACATAAGCATGCCTCTTTTTAAATAAGTCTTGCGGAGTGATATGGCCAATACAAAAATAAAACTGCCGAGCAACCACGGCAGTTTTGATTACAATAAGTATTTATTAATCCTGATTAACTTGATCAACAATGGACTGAATGTCCTGCTGAAACTTAGCAAGTTGGTCCTTTTGAGTTTCAGAAGCCACTTCAAGTGCATTTGTGATTTGACCATACGCTTCGTTAATTTCACTTTTCAAGTGATTTAGCTGTACTCCATAATCTCCGCTCTTCACATCTATCGCTTGTGCTAAATCCATTACTTCTTCCGTTCCCTGTTGTGCAGCTTGGAAGGCTTGTTGTTTATCCTTTTGATATGGCATATTTATTCTCTCCTTCATGAAAAATGTACTTTTATAGTCTTCTCTTTAACTCATGGAATCATTCGAAGAATAAAATCCGTGTTTAATTTCATCCTATATATGAAGGAGGGATAACCAATGACTAATAAAAATGACCATAAAGATATGGTTCGAAATTCACCTAAAGGACAGCATAGTGCAGGTCAACCTGAACCGCTAAGTGGGTCAAAAAAGGTAAAGAATCGAAACCATACTCGTCAAAAGCACAATTCTGGACATGACATGTAATTAAGAAAGATCCACCAAGGCTTTTAGTATGATTTCGATTTCCTCTTCCTGTAAGGTACGGAAATCGAATAATACCTTATCATGCTTTACTCTTGTTATGATACTTGTCGAATATAAGCGGAGTTCTCTAGCCAGGGTCTCCGCATTCTTCTGTTCAACAGTTACTTCTGCCACAAAAGTCGGGAGCTCCACTTCAGGCAAAGTTCCCCCTCCTACCTGTGATACATCTTCCCTTACCAGAACTGTATATCTAGATTCTTCAAGATTTGATGCAAACTTCTCAGCTCGCCCCTTAATGACCATCGGCTCAACGAGCAAGTCTCGAACGACCGGAATTTCATGCATCTTTTGTTTTCCTTTTAAGTATGCAACCAACGTGGCTTCTAACGCTGCAAATGTTAGTTTATCCACCCTCAATACTCTGGCTAATTGATGCTTCTTTAATTGATCGATATACTTTTTCTTCCCTGCTATAATTCCTGCTTGAGGACCTCCAAGTAACTTATCTCCACTAAATGAAATAATATCTGCTCCTTGTTTTAACACTTCACCAACAACTGGTTCATCGCCTATTCCGTGTTTCCTAAAATCATATAGTGCTCCACTGCCTAAATCTTCATAATAGATAACATCAGAGTGCTTACGTGTTAACTCAATTAACTCTTCTGTATCGACACTTTTTGTAAACCCTATCGTCTTGAAATTACTCGTATGTACTTTCATGATCATTTTTGTTTCTTCATTTATTGCATTTTCATAATCAAAAAGATGAGTTTTATTTGTTGTCCCAACCTCGATTAATTTGGCTCCACTTTCCTCCATAATGGAAGATATTCTAAAAGACCCACCAATCTCTACTAACTGACCTCTTGAGACAATTACCTCTTGATCCTTTGCTAATGCGCGTAAAATCAAATAAACTGCGGCAGCATTATTGTTTACAACCATTGCTGCTTCTGCACCAGTCACTTCCCTAATTACCTTTTCAATAATATCGTGTCTGGAACCACGTGTACCCTCATCGATCTTATATTCCAGATTTGAATAATGACTAGCTATTTGTACGACATGGTCAATTGCATCTTTACTAAGTCTGGCACGCCCCAGATTTGTATGCAATATGGTCCCGGTAGCGTTAATTACTTTTTTCAAGAAGTATTGTCCATACTCGTTTGCATCTTTTTCTACCATTTCAAAGATGTATGTAATGAAGTCCGATTTCGTTGGTTCACTATTTTCAAATGTATTTGCTATGAGTTTCTCTCTAATTGCGGATAAGACTTTCTGTGTGATCAGCGTAAGTTTTTCCTGATCGATATGTACGTTATTTTGTATGTATGTAAAGCGCTCATGCTTTTGCAATTCGTGTATTGGTGGTAAAAATCTTAAGTATTGTTTCAAAAAAATTCTCCTTTTCATCTTGTTTTATCATTATAAATGGCTTTTGGTTTATACTCAAATTATTGTAGTACTATTTTTACCGTTCCCTTCCAAAGTCCCACACATTTAGTAGTAGAGCTGAATAAGATATACATAAGACCAAGTTGGGGGGCTTGTAATGGATGGAGAGAAGAAGGAAGAGAAGTTACTAGATGTAGACGGAATTGAGGATTGGATGACCCAGTTTATCATTGATCCATTTCATGACGGGAATGCAGATGGCATCCGTATGGAATTGTTCGAGACTGATTCTGCGTTTATTATAGAAGTAATTGTTCCAGGATATCACAGACATGATATCGTGATAAAAGTAGTGCAAGACGGTATTCATATGTCCTTTTTAAACGGCAATACCGAAATCAGGCGGTTTGTAAACCTCCCTTTCTCTCTATGCAATAAGAGAATAACTGCCTCGATAGAACACAATATACTTGAAATCATGATTCATAAGAAAAAGAATCGTCTGTCACATTCTATGTCACGCCATATAAAAATAAGAGAAGGAAGAAACCGGTAATAGGCTTCTTCCTTTTATACATACCGTTTCTTATATTAGTTGGACATTACTTCAATAATTTCATCTTCGGTAGGAAACCTTCCTACCTCTAGTTTTGAAAATACCTTTTCTCCATCAACCGTTACTTCAAACGCTCCACCTGTACTCGGTACTAATTCAAGCAATTCAATTTCGTGACGAAAATGAGAAAATAATCCTTCTGCGAGACCCGCAGCTTTTGGTGCAAAGTTTCACATCATACAAAATTCGATTTTCACTTTGTAACTCATCCTGTTTCCCCCTTAAAATATTCATTACCATTATTTTAGTACAAGTTTAAGTCTGAATCAAAATATAACGTGATTTTAATCCATATTATTTGGAAAAATAGAAGGTGAACTTATATACTATAGTGAGGGGGTGCGAATAATGAGCAACAAAGAAAATGTTCGTTTAACACAATTGTCCTCAAAAGCTGGTTGAGGATGTAAAATCGGTCCTAGTGACCTTGCGCAAGTTTTGCGTCAATTACCAGAAAGAGAATACGATCCAAATCTTCTAGTCGGTCTTGATACATCAGACGATGCTGGAGTATATAAATTAACGGAAGATATCGCAATTATTCAAACGGTCGATTACTTCACTCCAGTTGTTGATGATCCATATATGTTTGGTCAAATTGCTGCAGCAAATGCACTGAGTGACGTGTACGCAATGGGTGGTAAACCGAAGACTGTTATGAATATCGTTGGTTTTCCAATAAAAGAATTGGGACCGGATGTATTAGCAGAAATCCTAAAAGGAGCTGCTGACAAAACAAAGGAATCTGGTGCGCTAATAGTAGGTGGTCATTCTATCGATGACAAAGAGCCGAAATTTGGACTTTCAGTAACCGGTCTCGTTCACCCTGATAAGATCCTTAAAAACATCGGTGCTAAGCCTGGAGATGCTCTCGTATTAACAAAGCCAATTGGTGTTGGAATTATGACAACTGGTGTAAAACGCGATGCAGTAACGCCTGAGCAACTGCAAAAGGTAACAGAAACGATGGCTACTTTAAACAAGGAAGCTGCGGAATGCTTAGAAGGATTGCATGCTAATGCAGGTACAGATGTTACCGGTTTTGGTCTTTTAGGACATGCCAGTGAGATCGCACGAGGCAGTGATGTAAGTTTAACGATATACTACAACCAAGTTCCACTTCTTGATGGAACAAAGGAACTTGCTACACAAGGAATTATTCCTGGTGGTACGAAATCAAACTATAGCTGGCTTGGTGAGTCCGTTCATTATAATGATGCATTAACAGAAGAAGAAAAACTTATTCTTTGTGATGCTGTCACTTCTGGTGGATTGCTCGTAAGTTTACCGAAAGAAGAAGCAGCGATATACGTTCAAAGGCTGCACGAAAAGGGAGTTGCTGAAGCAGCAATTGTCGGTGAAGTAACAGAAAAGCGTGATTGTTGTTTGTACGCAGAGAAATAAAAAATCAGGGAGACCTTATTACAAAGGTTTCCCTGTTTTCATTATGATTTTTTGAATGAGTATAACTAGTAAGGCTCCTCCGATAAATATGAAAATATAAATAGAAGGTGAGCCAGTACTCCCAAAGGCAACTTCACTTGATAAGGTCTGAACATGTGCATACTCTTTTGAGAGATCCGGTTCGTAGTTCCAAGTTCTTACATACCCAACTATGAACAAACTAATAATGTAAAAGATATGTAAAATCATTGATATGACAATACCTCTACCAACAATCTTCATTTCTACACCCCCTCCTACTGTTAATTAAGCACAATAGATATAATTTCCTCTTTGTCTGGAATTGTCATTTTAGTAACAGGGATCCCTTGTTTTCTCACAAGCTCTTCTAGGTGATTTAATTTTTCATCCGATTTGTCTTTTCCACCTATCGTAATTGAGTATCCTTTACACTCCAATTCGGTTAATACTACTTCCTCACATTTAATCAAATCCATTCCGTCTATAAAATGATATCCGACAAACTCTAATTCTCCATTAAGTTGAATCGTTTCATTTCCAGTTACTGCGGCATAATTAACAGTAAGCGATTGAATGCTATAATAGTCTTGTTTAAACTCTTCTGCTTCTTTGTTTAATAGTGTAACAAAGGTAAATAGTTTTTGCAGTGACTCGTTGTTATTTAACGTTAGCAATAATGTACTATTTACAGATACTTTAAGCTCTGAGTTACTAGTGGGATCTTCAAAGTGCATATCGTATAGATCCAATTCGTAAAGTTGCTGCTGGTGCTTAGAAATAAAAGCCTCTCCTAGTTTAAACGCATCCAGTTGGGCAATGCAATTTTTGTATTTACTAATCCCTCAAGATACACCGAAAACTCTATAATTGGATATTTCTTCGTTTCTATTACATAGCTTCTATCACCCATGTTTCCTTCATTTTTCTTTTCACTGTAAATAATGTTGATATCTTGTATTCCCAGTTCAACTGAGACATATTGTTTTACCTGTTCGTCTATCTCTTTTTCTGACTCGCAACCTATTAACAATAGAAATAAAATCAATACACACAGAAATCTATGTGACCTCATTATGTTCGCCCCCATATAAAAATTGTAAACGAACCATAAAAAAGTTAAATAAAAAAAGAGAACTCACCTTGTGGCAAATTCTCGTTTTAATATATATCCTCTAAATCCTTTTGCGTTATCTCTTCAGGTTTCCCGTCAAAGACTACTATTCCATTTGAGATTCCGATGATTCTCGTTGCGAAATCTTTAGCTAGTTTTACGTCGTGCAAATTAATGATCATGGTAATTCGATCTTGTTCGTTAATTTCTTTAAGTAGAGACATGACTGAAACTGATGTAATGGGATCAAGACTAGCAACAGGTTCATCTCCTAAAATAATCTTAGGCTTTTGTACAAGCGCCCTTGCAATTGCAACGCGCTGACGTTGACCACCACTTAGATGACTTACACGTTTCTCTGCAAAGTCTTTAAGTCCTACACGCTCTAGAGCAAGTAGTGCCCGTTCTTTTTCTTCCTTCGTAAAGAGAAAGAATAACGCTCGTCCCAGTGGAATATTCGAAAGACTTCCTACTAGGACATTCGTTAAGGTTGAAAGCCTATCAATTAAGTTGAACGATTGAAAGATCATCCCAATCGAACTCCTATAGTGACGAAGCTTCTCTCCTTTATATCCTATAATACTTTCACCATTGTATTTAACATCCCCACCAGAAGGTTCGACAAGCCGATTGATACAACGTATTAATGTAGATTTACCCGCTCCACTTAACCCAAGCACAGCAACAAACTCACCTTGCTCTATTGTAAGGTTAATATCCTGAAGTGCTGGTCGATCTGATTTTTTATATTGTTTTTGTAATTGAATAACTTCAAGCATTATATCACCTTCTTACGAATCCACGCGCCGGTAAAATCAACGATCATCACTAGAGCCATGATAAAGATTACTTCTGTTGCAACCATTTGGTAGTTGGCAATTTTGAAATCCACAAACAGCATACTACCAATACCGCCTCCACCAATAAAACCAAGGATAAGAGATGCTCTAATCCCAACTTCAAGTCTGTAAAAATAGTTGGATAAGATATTTGGAATAATTTGTGGCAAAATCCCGTACGTCGTAATCAATACTCTCTTCGCCCCCACTGAACGAACAGCTTCCTGTGGACCATCATCTGATGCTTCGATTAGTTCAGCGATTAACTTCCCTAGCACTCCTATATTATGAAGAGCAATTGCCAGAACTGCTGGAAATGGTCCTAATCCGAATGTAGGAACTAACAATAGTCCAAATACA
The DNA here is from genome assembly GCA_008364785.1 of Bacillus sp. BGMRC 2118. Classification (GTDB taxonomy): domain Bacteria; phylum Bacillota; class Bacilli; order Bacillales; family SA4; genus Bacillus_BS. The sequence continues at coordinate 7,099 of VTTJ01000005.1, forward strand.
ATTTCAGGTACCGATCGAAAAAAGTTTAAAATCCATCTAGTCGTTGTATATATCCATCCAGCTGGCGCCGTATTCCAAGCGCCTAAAAAGCTTAATGGCAACGCAAAAATTAATCCGAGAAACGTACCCATTACCGCAATTTGCAATGTAATGACAGAAGCTTCAAGTGCATATTTTGCATTAGTAAAATCTGGTGGCCACCATTGTGTTTGGAGGAAATCGATTGTTTTCCCTATATCTAAAAATTCACTAAAGGAAAAGTCGACTCCATAACCACTCCATAAAAGAATAGCCGCTGACAACACTGCCAACGACCATTTATTCAAGTGTTTCATGTACGACACCTTCTTTTTATTTTGCAGCTGCTTGTTTCTTTGCTTCTCTAATACTTTCATAGTCAGCATCTGTTGCTTCCGTAAAGCCTGAAGCTGCAAACGCATCTAGTATTTCTTTATCTTCAACTTTCAAGAAAGCATCTTGGATTTTCTTAACAAGCTCGTCATTCACTGCTTTACTAACAGCCCACGGATATTGGAACAATTTCTCTGACTGCCAGATTACCTTGTAGTCATCCCCAATTTTACCGTTTTTCTTTAATGTATTAAAAATAGCACTATCAATTGCTCCAGCATCTACTTGCTTATTTGCAACTGCAATCGCCGTGGCATCATGTCCACCCGTATACACCATTTGCTTAAATTGATGTTCATTAGCATTTGTAAATACACCTTGCTCTTTTAATTCAATACTTGGAATTAATGAACCTGATGTTGAAGATGGATCACCAAATGCAAAGTTCAATTCCTTACTCTTTGCGACTAAATCATCAATGGATTCTAGTGGTGAATCCTTATGAGTAATGATGTATGAATAGTAGAAAGGTTCTCCTTCAATCAATTGAGTCATAATTGCTCTTGCACCACTTTGATCATTCGCATCAATATACGTTGCTGGTCCAAAGTAAGCCATGTTTACATCATCATAGTTCATCGCTTGAACAACTGCCTGGTAATCAGGATAAACGGTAACCTTTACCGGCATATCTAATTCTTCTTCAAAGTGCTTAGACAACTTATCCATTGCAACTTGCATATTTCCTTGGTTTAAGGTTGGAATTACACCAACCACTAATTCCTCAAGCTCTGCAGTCTCTGTTCCTGTTTTCGCTTCTTCCTTTTCAACCTTTTCTTCTCCGCCACATGCAGCTAACACAAGAAGAAATAAGATCGTAATCATTCCCATAAACTTTTTCATTCCACTAACCCCCATAAAATATATAAGCATTTCCTATCATAAAAAAACTTAATCCTTTTGTCTACTTATTCGCTCAGATTAGTCGGCTATATAACGAAATATACTGATTCATTTCTTTTTCAAGTGAGTGATGATCTAGTATATATTCTTTCGCTCTTTTTGTAACCGAGCTCATTCTTTCATGGTCTGAGAGTATTCGGTCAGCGATTTCTTCAAACTCTGCTTCATCATTAAAGATCCAGCCTGTTTTATTATGATCAACCACACTTCTATTTCCTTCATTGTTTCTCACTACTACCGGACATCCACAATACATTGCTTCCATAATTGAAGACGGTTGCCCTTCTGATATAGACGTATTAATTGTAATATCAGCTTGTTCATATAACGCCTTCATTTGCGAAAATGGTACGTCCTCAAAAAAGTGAACCCAATCATATAGATTACAGAGATTAAGAACCTGCTTTTCTATTTCTTCCTCAATGACTACTCCAGCAATTATAAATTGCAATTCTGTGTATTTCTTTTTTAAATCTAAAATTTGATTCCATACATAAAGTGGATCCTTTACGGATCTCAGACCCGCAGGCAGAAGAATTACTGGTTTTCCATCAGGAAATTTTATTGAAAGTTCTTGTTTATTTTCAAACCAAACACTTTGCGGGATAATTTCAACTAAACTATTCGGATATGCGTTTAGTACTTTCTCTTTTCCATCCTGTGTGAATACCGTTATCGCATTTGCACCGTCTATCATCTTTTTCATTTCTTTTAGCTGAGCTGGGTTCGCTAGGTCATGATTAATATCTGTTCCACCATTTGTTAAAATATAAGGTTTATTTAAGGGTAGCTCCCTGCACATATTCCATCTGGCAAAGCGATACAAATGAAGAATGTGGTATAGATCGCATTCTTTTACTAATTCCTCTTTCTCATCGTTCCATCTTTCCTCCAAATAAGGAAATACATGAACATCAATACCCGCTTCCTCTAACCCATGAACTATTCTTTTTGTTGTGGTTGCATTTCCTCTGTTGCTTCTATAATAAGGTGTAAAAAAGGCAATCTTCTTATTCAATCGTATCTCTCACCCATACTCGATTTTGTTCTTCTCTCTTTGTTATCCCTAATAAATCAAATAATTCCATTAATGGTACTAAGTATTTCCTTGAAACTCCAAGACTATCCTTTGCTACTTTTAAATCAAATGAATCACCAGTTGTAGCTCGAAGCTTCTTTATCGCCATTTCTAGGTTTTCTGTGGTAATCGCATTTTTCTCATCTAAGAAATACAATTTATTTGTTGTTTTTAAGAAATGTTTTAGCTCTTCCAGTACATCTTTAGGAACACCTGATGCGCTTCCATATTCTTCCCACGTTTTTACATTTAGTTCATCTTGTTGAATACTACTAATCATATTTTCAATTCTCTTTTTCCAGCTTGCGGGATAATTTGGTACATATTCTATCGTTGCTACAAACTGTCCTTGTTTTTGTAACTGATTCTTTTGTATCCCCTCATCCATCACTGCTGTCACCCATTCTTTCGGTGCTTGATGACTAAGAATAGTAATAAGCTCAGCTTTATTCATCCCAAAACGCAGTGGATACTTCTCTTGGTAATCCTCTAACTGCTCGTTGGCTTTTCGAAGTAATAATTCCTTCTCTGAATGGAGAGTTAGTCCTTGTAACATCTCTACTAGATCTCCGGATTCTTCCTTCATCTCCTCAAGCTGGTCTTCTTTAAGCGAAGTCAACTGTAACAATTCCTTCTTAGGTAAGTATTTCTTTTCCTTTAGAAGATCAATTACACGCTGAGCAGGTGTACCTTCTTTTTTAATATGTAACATTTTCATAGTTTCTTGACCAAATCGATACTTTTGACCGTGTGGATCTATCACCCACCCACCACCAATTGTCTCCGTTGGCGTTGGTCTTCTTAAGATAAAACGGTCTCCTCGTTTTGTTACAACTTCCTCATCTAAACGCAGCTGACAAAGCACTTCCTCACTTGAACCAGTCGCTTCATTACGATCGAAGAAAACGATTTTCCCCATAACTTCTGAAGTTCCTAAATGAAGCTTAATGGGTGTTCGTTGCTTAATTGGGTGCTTTAAGTTCTGTACAATGGAAAGTGAAATATCAATTGTATTGGTGACGACAAAGTGCTCTTTATCGACAAGAACATCTCCACGTTCAATTGTTTCTTTTGTTACATTTGAAAGGTTAATCGCAACACGTTGACCAGCCACAGCTTTTTCAGCGGGTTTATGATGTACTTGTAATTGGCGCGCCTTCGTTTCCTGGCGTGATGGCAGTATCATCAGCGATTGACCTTCAATCACTGTACCTTCATAAACAGTTCCTCTTACTACAGTACCTTGACCTTTTACAGTAAACACTTGATCAATTGGTAGACGAAACGCACCACTCGCATTTCTCATTTCAAGCTGTTCAAGTTCTTCTTTAATTTTGGCTCGTAATTTGTCAATACCAATACCTTTCAAACTATCTACTAAAATGATGGGAGAATCTGAGAATACAGTACCTTGTAGCTGCTCCTTAATCTCATCTTCTACAAGGTCTACAAAATCGTCCTCTACCTTATCAATTTTAGAGACAGCTACAATCCCTTTTTTAATACCTAAAAATGAAAGGATATCTAAGTGTTCCTTCGTTTGAGGCATTACTCCTTCATCTGCCGCTACAACAAGAATCACTAAGTCTATACCTGCAACTCCCGCAATCATTTGCCTGATAAATCGTTCATGCCCTGGTACATCTATAACAGAAGCAGAGATATTGTCTCCTAACTCAAGTGGAGCAAAACCTAATTCTATTGAAATTTGTCTCTCTTTTTCTTCCTTGAGACGATCTGTATCTACGTTTGTTAATGCTTTCGTTAATGACGTTTTACCATGGTCAATATGACCTGCCATCCCAACTGTAAAATAATGCTTGTCCACGTATTTCACTTCCTTCATTTAAATCAACCTTAACTTTACATGGAATAAGGAATTGTTTCAAGAGTAAGCAACATCTTAATCATTGTTCAAAAAATCTCTACTTTATGCAGAAGTATATTATTTCCTCTTGATTCAGGAAAAAATCAGAGTTATAATGTTAGAGCACCTTAAATGGGGCTGAATGGGGTACTGGTGTCCCCCTCGGTCTTCAAAACCGCATGTGAGGCGCGTGCCGTCTCAGGTGGGTTCGATTCCCACGCAGTCCCGCCAATTATTCTTAAATACATAACAAAACTATAAATAGAGCCACCCATTAAAATTGATGGGTGGCTTCTTGTTTACATTGAGAATTAAAAATAAATATCAGTATTACTTGTTTTGTTTAAACTGTGCCATCATGTGTGCCTGCTTCTTTAAACGATTATCAGCTTTCTTATCATGTACAACCAGTACTGCATGAATGGCACCAGGAATATAGAAAAATAAACATAAAATTAAATTAAATAATGCTTGAAATGGTCTACCGACAAATAATACAGCAACTGGTGGTAATAAAATTGCTAACAGGTATAACATATAATCTCCTCCAATAAAGGGTGTTTTGATCTTAACTACCTTTATATACGTAATTTCCTTAAGGAAGTTTCACAAAATGAGAAATTAGGTAGTATAGTGCACGGATCCCTTCATTGAAAAATTTATGCTTCTTATACATCCCTTTCCCCTAAAATTATGTACAACCTTTTATAATGAACGAAATTCTGTTATTCTAACTTGGGTGATGAAATGACAAATGATAGCGAGTATGACTTAGAGAAAGTGTACGATTTCAAAGAACTACCTGATAAGAACAGTGGCCGGTGTGATAATTGTGGTCATACTCTATTTAAGTCTTCTGTGAATGCAGGTATTTTTTTACGAGAATGTCGTCAATGCGGAATGAAGAAAAGTATATAAGTAGCAACACGTACAGCAGAGAAAATATAGTTTTCTGCTGTTTTTATTTAACTCCATTTATGTTTATGTTACATACAGTATTACCCACCTCCTGTACAAGCTTCAATTATAGGTAATATGTTGTAGAAATCTCCAGCCAAGTTCTTTAAAATTAAATAGATTAGACAATAATACGTTATTCGGTTACAAAGTAACCACCAGAAACTAATGGAGGCAGTATACACGGTGAAGCTTATACTTAAAAATGGAACTCCTTTTGTGTTCATAGTACTACTACTAACAATAAGTGTTTATTTCTCTAGTAACATTTCCAGCCTTCCCTCCTCTTCAAAACCTATATTTCAGTATATATTGTTAGGTTTACTTGTTATGTTGCTTGGTCTTGGATACGGATTTAATAGATTAAAAGTCTTTTATTTGGGAATTCATATTCTTGTTTTGTTTTTTGTACTGCATGGATATTTAGTTGAAATACCTCCCTCATTTAGAGAAGTTGTCCTTCCTTATATACTAGGAATTAACGTGGCTGTTATCCTCTTATTGAAGGACGGAGCCGTATTATCTATACAAGGCAAGTTTATAACTTTTCTTCTACTAACTGAATTTGTAGCTGTATACTTGTTTCATACTAATATTGTGAGTTTTTTATCTATTAAATCATTACCTTTTCATTTGGAGATTATCAATATCCCTGACTATGCAGTTCTCTTATTTTTAATCACTGTAGCGGTCTACATACTCAACATAATTAAGAACTTTACGATTTATAAGGTCCTTCTTTTAGGGTCTATTCTTGCCATATTGTTTAGCCTCCATTTAGAAAACTTGTTCGGTTCACAGCTCTTCTTGATCACTAGTTCGATCCAACTATTACTCGCTGTTGTAAATAGAACTTATGCTATGGCCTATATAGATGAGTTAACCCGTATCCCATCTAGAAGAATGCTAAAAGTTGACTTGATGAAACTTGGAAGCAAATATTCAATTGCTATGATTGATATAGATTTCTTCAAGAAATTTAATGACAAATATGGCCATGATGTTGGCGATGACGTGCTTATCCTTGTTGCGAAAGAGTTACTAAGTGTAACAGGTGGCGGCAAAGCGTATCGGTATGGCGGGGAGGAATTCACCATTGTTTTCCCAAAGAAAAATAGCGAGGATGTACTAACACATTTAGAGGATTTGCGTGAAAAGATTTCTAAAAAAGAGTACTTATATAAGAATAAGAACAAAAATGGAGAATATCGTACTCAGAAGTTAAGAGTCACCATTAGTATCGGTATAGCAGAGAAACGACGCAATTCAAAGCCTTTCGATGTCATAAAAGAAGCAGATAAAGCACTATATCGCGCAAAGAAGAAAGGTCGAAATTGTGTTAGCAGGTGAAAAATCAATTTAGAATCCTTCGTTTAATGGAGGCTGGGACATAAATATTTCAGTTCAATCAATAAGAAACCCGAACTATTAGGTGGTATTTTAATAAATTACGCCTAATAATTCGGATCTATTTTGTTTTAAGTTGATTTGTTGATTCCAGAAATACATACTATTTACTAAAAACCATAGTGGAATGGAGCGAAAGCCACCCGACTCCTGCGGGAGGTAGAGGAAAGGCTGAGACCCCGCAGGCGTAGCTGAGGAGGCTCAGGTTCCTCCCCGCGGAAAGCGAGTGGCTGTAGTGTAATGGAACGGACTTGTTCTTCCAGCTTAACTCATAAATATAGTTTATGAATTTAGATATTGTTCGTCTTTAAAGGAGAGATAAATAAGTTATGTCCCAGCCACTTTTTTCCGTACTACTACTTCGTAAACTATATTTCAAGCAAACTTAACAGAATCATCACCCAATAGTAAGAAAGCTCATTCTGATATCCTATCAGAACAAGCTCGTCAGGAAATTATAGAACATTTTCATACAGAAACAATAGAAGCTGTTAAGCGCACATCACTAGAAGATATCTACCTTGTAACCATCAATCAGCAAACAATTGTAGTGGAGCTTGGCGGATTTAAACCTGTGATTGTACAAGAACAGAAAGCAAAAGAATTAGGGTTATTATAAAGGCAGTCCCTGTGACTGCCTTTACTTTTCCCACCACTCATCAAACATTGATGCTGGTAATTGGCGTTTGTGTTCGGTCATTAAATAACGTTTCTCAAGTTTTTTTGCAGCTGCTGCGGGAATCGATTTTCCTTCTAAATAGTCATCAATTTCTTCATACGTCATTCCTAACTCAGTCTCGTCTGTTTGGCCCGGCTTTTGATCTAATAAATCTGCTGTCGGCGCCTTTAAATATAAACGCTCATCTGCACCAAGCTCCTGTAGCAACGCCCTTCCCTGACGTTTACTTAACCCGCTTAGTGGTAAAAGGTCTGCACCACCGTCTCCATATTTCGTAAAGAAACCTGTAATCGCTTCAGCTGCATGATCTGTCCCAATGACTAACAGTCCATGCTGCCCACCAATAGCATATTGAGCAATCATTCTCATTCTAGCTTTTACGTTTCCTTTGTTGAAGTCCGATAATGACTCATCAGCTGAGGACTGAAACTCAGTGGCAATTGCATCTACTGCATGTAAAATGTTAAAAGTCATTTGGCGATCTGACTTAATAAATTGTAAGGCTGCTTGTGCATCTTCTTCATCTTTCTGCGTCCCATATGGTAGACGGACCGTAATAAAAGTAGCATCTTTACCTTCACTTCTAAGTTCTTCAACTGCCAGTTGACATAAACGACCCGCTAGTGTTGAATCTTGCCCCCCACTAATACCCAGCACAAAACCTTTTGCCTTAGAATGGAGTAAATAGTTTTTTAGAAAATCCACTCTTGCTCTAATTTCTTCTTTTGGATTAATTTCAGGCTTAACTTGTAATTCTGCAATAATTTTACTTTGTATACTTTCGGGCATTCTGTATCCCTCCTATTTATAAAGCGATTGTTCTTTAATATAACTATAGCATTTTTCCGGAAGTAAATAGCGTGGCTCACCGCCGAGCGCAAACTCTTCACGAATATATGTGGAACTAATCTCCATTGCCAATCCCTTGTCTACTAAATGAAACGTGTTTCCATCATCATGATTACGTAGTAAAGGTGACCTGCCAATTGTTTTAAGCATATTTATTCCATCTCTTGCCATCACGATAAAACGGTTTTCCTTTACTAAAGGCTCCTCATTCCCCCACTTACCTTCCCCGATATCAACAAGTAAATCTGCTCCCATAATAAAGAAAACGTCATCATTCGGAAATTTCTTTTTGTAATAATTTAACGTTTCATACGTAGATATTTTCCAAGCTTCTTGCTTCATTTCGTAATCATCTGCAACAAATATTTCATTATTTTCTATTGCAAGTTGAACCATGTTCCATCTATGTTCGTCATTTGTATTCATTGTTTTATCTTTACGTTTACTAGAACACGGTAAAAAAATGACTTGGTCTAAGTGACAGCGATGAGCAACCGTGCTCGCCGTCCATAGGTGAACATTTGTTATTGGATCAAAGGAAGAGCCGTATATCCCGATTCTTGCCATTATTCAACACTCCTTTTTGAGGAACTATTTACTTGCAATCATTTCTTCTACCTTTTGTTTCACTTCTTCAATCTTTTTCATCTTGTTATTCCAACATTCTTGACTTAAATCAACAGGGTACTCTTCAGGCATTGTTGGTCGCTTGTATTCATCCCATAGTAACGCTAGGCTTTCCTTTACAAGCTCTCGCATTTCTTCGAGTGTTGGGATTTCGTAGACTAACTTTCCGTTATCAAAAATTGTATGATGTAGCTCCTTTGCCTCAAAGTTTGTCACAAACTTACTGATATACGTATGAACGGGGTGAAACATTTTGAGCCGCTTTTCCTTCTGAGGTTCCTCATGTTCTAACGCAATATAATCACCCTCAGATTTCTGATTCACCTTATTTATAATTCGATAAACCTTTTTCCGACCGGGAGTTAAGACTTTCTCAGGATTGCCACTTATTTTTATCGTATCAACCATTTCACCATTTTCATCTTCAATCGCAACGAGTTTATAAACAGCTCCTAATGCGGGCTGGTCATATGCGGTGATCAGTTTAGTCCCGATACCCCAAACGTCGATTCGAGCACCTTGAGCTTTTAAATTCATAATCGTATATTCATCTAAATCATTAGAAGCAGCAATTTTTGCCTTTTCAAATCCTGCTTCATCCAACATTTTTCTTGCTTCTTTCGATAAATAAGCTAAATCACCACTATCTAACCGAATACCTTTAAAGTTAATATTGTCTCCTTCTTCTTTAGCTACACGAATCGCGTTTGGTACTCCTGACTTAAGTGTGTCATACGTATCTACCAAAAATGTACAATCTTTATCCTTTTGTCTAGCCGCATATTTCTTAAATGCCGTATATTCATCTTGGTATGCCTGGACCATGGAGTGGGCGTGTGTACCGGATACTGGAATTCCAAATAGCTTCCCTGCTCTTACGTTTGACGTTGAATCAAAGCCTGCAATGTAGGCTGCTCTTGTCCCCCAAATCGCGGCATCCATTTCCTGTGCTCTTCTCGTACCAAATTCCATAGCAATATCATTTCCTACAACTTGTTTAATACGAGAAGCCTTTGTCGCAATTAATGTTTGATAGTTAATGATATTTAGTATAGGAGTCTCAATCAGCTGTACTTCAGCTAATGGTGCTGTAATACGCATAATCGGTTCGTTAGCAAATACTAACTCACCTTCTTTCATAGACTGTACCGTACCTGTGAATCTGATTTGTCTTAAAAATCCAAGAAAATCTTCTTTATATCCTTGTTCTTTCAAATACTCAATATCGGACTCAGAGAATGAGAAATCTTTCAGGAAATGAATGATTTTCTCTAATCCTGCAAATATGGCATATCCATTCTGAAATGGGAGCTTTCTAAAATAAACCTCAAAGACTGCTTGTTTATTATGAAATCCATCATACCAATAGGCTTCTGCCATATTTATTTGATATAAATCAGTATGCAACGCTAAACTATCATCCGTGAATTTTGTCAACGTAATGACCTCCCGATTGTTGATTTTAGTTTCATACAACCGCTACTTCTTTTATCTATTAAATGACATCTGCGCCAATAGAACCTGTAAAATGTCCTAAAGCCCACTCATGACCAGCCTGATTGAAGCTAGCCACCGCATCCTTGTAAACAACCACCTTGAACCCTTTGTTGTAAGCATCAACAGCGGTATGCAAAACACAAATGTCTGTACATACACCGACTAAATGTACTTCTTGGATGCCTCGTTCACGTAATTTAATTTCAAGGTCTGTACCGGCGAAAGCTGAATACCTTGTTTTATCCATCCAATATACATTTTGTTCATCTTTTGACGATTGATAAACATCATTTAACTTCCCGTATAAATTTCGGCCTTCAGTATTTTTAATGTTGTGAGGTGGAAATAACTTTGTTTCTGGATGAAACTCATCATTCTCTGTATGCATATCAATTGCAAATACTACATAATCCCCATTATTAATGAAATCTTCAGTTATCTTTACAATTGTACTCTCAATTTCTTGACCTGGTCTCCCGCAAGTGAGTGCCCCATTTGCTGCAACAAAGTCATTCGTGTAATCAATATTAAGCAATACTTTTTTCATCATTCTTCCCCCATATGTCATTATTGTTGGTTCACCAATTGTTAATCAAAAATTTAATACCTCGCTGTATAGATCGGCTTCACTATATCCATCTCAATGAATTCATATAACTGTGTTGGAGATTTTGAAGTGCGTTGTGTTTTTTTGCCTTGTATCGGTTTGATAAAGGGAAGTGATTTAATCTTACGCGCAAACCCCGCTTCACTGGCAATGGATGAATCATTAGTCACCGTAAGCAATACAGCCTGAAGCTCTGAATACGTAAATTCCTTCGGTAAGAATTCTTTAGCAATTGTAGTATGAAGAAGATCATTCGTAATCATTTCTACTGCATCTTCAATTACTTCTCGGTGATCGAATGCCAAATCTAATTTATACACTTCTTCAATTGAGAATAGACTCACTTCTGCTGCATCATCATTTGCCTCTCTTGAAGTAAGTGACCGATCAGGGACAATCGCGTAGTGTCCATTTGAAATAATCCAACCTCTTGGATCTCTTCCCGGCTTATCGTACATACCAAAATGTTTGATATGGATACCTTTTACACCAGTTTCTTCCTCAAGTTCACGCTTCGCCGCTTCATAGGCTGACTCATTCTCTTGAACGAAACCTCCTGGTAAGGCCCACTTCCCAGCTTCTATATTTACATGCCCCTCGCTATTTTGCTCGGATCGCTTTATCAACATAAGCTTCAACTGCATTTTTGGTGGTTTGTAGTTTTCTATCTTCTCAGCAACAATGGTAAATACAGCGATATCGGATGTATACCCATCGGGAGTTCGATAACGTTTTACATCATACTGTTTGAGTGCATCCTTATTTGACAAACTATGACCTCCTTCCGTAATTTTAATTAACAATATGTTAATTGTTAATTTATTTATATGTTAAAATCCACTAATTGTCAACAAATCAACCTATGATTTTTATTTTTGCTGTTTTGGCCAAATAAAATATGTAATAGAGATAAGAAAATCAATAATTAAGACAAATGTCCACACCTTTAGTATTGATATAAGTGCTTCAGTTTTAGCATTGTCCTGAATGAAAAGTTGAACTACTATTAATAAGCTAGATCCGATTAGATAGGCAACTACATGTCGCAGCCAGCCTTTACTAGTATGTTTTGCAAAATCGATTCCATGCAAAGCTTGTGGCTTCTCACCACTTTTTGTTATATAGTATTGAAACTTTGCATCTGCCCATTGAAGCATACTCTTCCCAAAAGCGATAGATACTCCGATATACACCGCCGCAAGTCCATGTGCCATCGTAGCCTTCGATCCATTATATAAATCAACTGATGTAGCAACCAATAATACTAAATCCACCAAAGGAGTTAAGGCTAAGAAGAATAGACCAACCTTCTCCTTCTTAAGACTATACCTAGTAATTAAACCAACTATAATAAAAACCCAAAAAAAGATTTCACAACCAATAATGAGCAAACCAATCATATACTATCTTTCCCCTCTGTTTATTCCATAGTAATTGAAATATACCTGAATTGGAATAATAATCCTGTTTTTAAACCAAACTAAAAAAGCTTATGACTCATAGTGTTCTGGTTATGTAAAAATATTTTTCATTTCATAATTGAAGAAATTTGCGAGAGGTGAGTAAGAAAAATGGGGTTATTACAATCAATAACGGATTGGAACAAAGCTCGTCAAGAGAGACATGTATCTACTATGAAGGATAAGGGGGACTGTCCTCAGTGCTATGGAAAAGGGTTTCACGCGTATCCCGGTCACGAGTTCTCCTTCTATACGGCATCACTAGACTGCCCTGGATGTGACGGAAGTGGGTTATATGTGGATTGGGAATTACTTAGTTAGAATAATATTCTGATCTAGTCGTATACTATCATTAAGATCTCTTCCGAGACATTCGCTCGTTGCGGGACACTTAACCATGTACGGATCGGAAGAGATCCCTTTTTAACCCCAAACATCTACTGTTTGGGGTTATTAATTGTTATATTCTTATTTGACCTGTGCCACTCATTAAGTATTTAACTGTTGTTAGAGCTGGAAGACCCATTGGTCCTCTGGCATGCAGCTTCTGTGTCGATATGCCAATTTCCGCACCAAATCCGAGTGCTCCACCGTCTGTAAACCGTGTTGAGGCATTATGGTAAATCGCAGCTGCGTCTACTTGTGACATAAAGTATTTCGCCATGTCATCATCTTCAGTAATAATGGCCTCTGAGTGCTTCGTTCCGTATTGATCAATATGCAAAATGGCTTCATCTATATTTTTCACCGTTTTAATAGCAATGCCTAATCCTAAATACTCTTCAGCCCAATCCTGCTCTGTTGCCAAAGAAGCTAACGGAAACGCATTTGCAATAATTTCATCACCAAATACATCAATTCCATTCTCTTTTACTGTTGCAAACAATTGTTTATGATGTACATTAAACCATTCTTCATGAACAATTAAGGTTTCTGCTGCATTACATACAGCAGGTCGGTCTGTTTTTGCATTGATGAATATAGGTATAGCCTTATTCACATCTGCACTTGAATCAATATAAATATGGCAGTTCCCTACACCTGTTTCTAACACTGGAACGGTAGCATTGTTTACGACAGCAGAAATTAACGACGCTCCTCCTCTAGGAATTAACACATCAATATGTTCCTTCATGGTAAATAACTGCTTCGTAACTTCTCGGTCTGTTGAGGAGATGAACTGAACAGCCTCTTTAGGAATCTGTGTTTCCTCAAGGGCTTTATGCATAATCTCCACAATCTTCTTGTTTGATTCTATTGCAGACGATCCACCTTTTAAGATAACCGCATTTCCTGATTTCAACGCTAGCCCTGTTGCATCTACTGTAACGTTGGGTCTTGCTTCATAAATCATGCCGATTACTCCAAGTGGGACAGTCACTGTATCAACCTTTAACCCATTTTCCAGTGTCCAGCTTGATTTTATGATACCTGTTGGATCATCAAGTTCTGCAACCTGACACAATCCTTCTGCAAAATCATTTATTCTATCTCGCGTTAACGTTAAACGGTCTATAAGTGCAGAACTGTAATTTGCTTGTTTACCCTTTCTAAGATCTATTTCATTTGCTTCAAGTATAAGATCAGCATTTTGTTTTAATACATTTGAAACATGTAGAAGTGCCTTATTTTTCTCTTCCGTTGATAATAAATTAAGTATTTTTGCTGCCTTTTTTGCTTCCATTGCTTGTTGTTCGACTTTATTTACTATAGCAATTGACATCCAATACCTCCTTTTATTTTAGGACCTTTCATATACCATCGTGTTGATTATCTATGCGGAAACAGCCATCTTTAAACTCCGACTGGTAAAGAAACACCTAATTGACATACTAAATTTTCGTAATCTACAATCTGATTTCCTCTCTTATATTCCATCGTCTCTAATTGTTCAGAAGAATACCTAGAAATACCTAATCCAATCGAACTATGATTGTGATCTAAGATCTTTACGACAGAACCTTGTTCGAACGTTCCTTCTACTTGTAAAACTCCTGAGTAACTAAGGCTCTTTTTCTCTTTGACTATTTCATCGCGTCCATACTTATTTACGATAATGACTCCCTTAGGACCTGAATGAAATGCAATCCACTGTTTCTTTTGTGTAAGGTTCACTACTTCATCTTTTGGTTCAAAATAGGTACCTTTTGCTTTCCCTTGAATCGCATCAATAAGTATATTGGGAACTCCTGCTTTTCCTAAGAACGTGTTTAGGCCAGAAGCCATTGCAATTTTCACTGCATCTATTTTAGACTTCATTCCACCTGTACCAACAGTGCTCCCGGGTTCACCGGCTGCAGCTTCTATTTGAGGTGTAATGACGTGAACCTTGTTAAGTAGTTTTGCGTGTTCATTTTTACGAGGGTCATCATCATAAAGACCCTCGATATCTGAAAGAATAATTAACTGTTCTGCATTAATTAGACCTGCCACCTTCGCAGACAAAGTGTCATTATCCCCAAATTTCAACCGATCAATGGTAACCGTATCATTTTCATTGACAATTGGGATAATTCCTCTCTCTAGTAAAACATTTAAAGTGTTTCGTACGTTAAGGTAGCGACCTTCATCAGAAAAATCACTTCTTGTTATCAAAATTTGTGATGCAACGTATCCGTGTGATAAAAACAATTCAGAATATGCTTCCATTAATAACCCTTGCCCAATAGAGGCCGCCGCTTGCTTCTCTGGAAGCTTATCTGGCCGTTCTAAAAATCCCAACTTCCGATAGCCTGCGGCAACAGCTCCTGATGAGACAAGTAATACTTCATGGCCAGCATCCTTTAACTGCACAACCTCGTCTACAAGTTTCTCTAATTTTTTTCTGCTTATTTCACCGTGTAAGCTCGTTAAAGAGCTACTTCCAATTTTTATAACGATTCGAAGCTTATTGGCTTCAGAAATCATGATATCACTCCTGTAATCTTATCAGCTTGTTTATTGTGCTTTTGGTAGTAATTTCTCTTCAAGTTGGCTACTAATTTCATGTGAACGATGGGTCGCCTGTTTAACTGCTTGAGTGATGGCCTTTCCTCCACCATGCTTTGCAAGTGCTGCTAAACCTGCAGCAGTTGTACCGTTTGGTGAAGTTACATTTTCTCGTAATGTAGCAGGTGCCTCATCTGCTTCTAAAATCATCTTCGCCGCGCCGAGTATCGTCTGAGCCATAATCTCCCTAGTCGTTTCTGTATCAAGACCACCTTCTTTACCTGCACGCTCCATATGCTCCATTAAATAGTAAAAATAGGCTGGACCACTTCCGGCAATGCCTGTGAAGATATCCATTTGCTCTTCCTTAATTTCAAACACCTTGCCAATACAAGTTAAGAGTTCTTTTGCAACTGTTATTTGATTGTGATCTGTAAATGTTCCTGGGGCAATGGCAGTGGCTGATTCACTAATCATGCTAGAAGTATTCGGCATGACACGAAGTACCGGCTGGCCATATTTTAAGTGGTGTTCCATAAATGAAGTGGTAATACCCGCTAGTACTGATATTATAAGTTGGTGTGGTTGAAGTTCATCTCTTATTGAGTCAAGCGCAATCTTCGCATCTTTTGGTTTCATGGCAAGAATAATAATATCCAGCTCTCTTAGTGGGAGATCCTCTCTTTTAACTCCCTTAATTCCATATCCAGTTTCAAGTTCTCTTAAACGTTCTTCATTACTTTTATTTGAAACATATATGTGATCCTTTGGTAATTTTTCTGCATTTACAATTCCTGAAATCATTGCTTCTGCCATTGATCCGGCACCTATAAATCCTATTTTCTTGTTTTTTAACATCCAATCTCCCCTATGTTTGTTCTTATTTTTGTTCTCATTTTTAAAACATGATTTTATCGTAACATGTTCAAATTTTGTTTCAAGGGCTTTTGAAAATGTTAGTAGTATATGGCTCAAATAGTGAGTGAAAGCGCTAACATTCTCTATTAATGTCGCTACATCCTATCTGAAGAGGAATTTTCATGGATAATCAAAGTATTCAATGATATTTAACATCTGTTAATTATTGCCATAAAGTCGAATGTGGATGAAAAGTGTCACACTATCAATAAATATGAAACTTTTTATTTTCCTCACTTGAACTTAAGGATAGATTTGAAGATAATAAACACATAGGTTTTAATATTGAGGTGAATGTTTGTGGAGTTTAAGTTAGAAGGTTGGTTTTTATGGTTCATTCTATTTTGGGTCGTTTTTTTAGTTACCATGATGTCTATAGGCGGCTATTTCATGTTCCGAAAATTCTTGAAGAGATTGCCTAAGGATGATGGAATGAGTGAGCTTGATTGGCAGGATGCATTCCTAGAACAAACTCGCCATTTATGGCCACAGGATCAAAAAGAACTACTAGAAGAATTAGTAGAGCCTGTCCCAGAGCTTTTTAGAGATGTTGCTCGGCAAAAAATAGCAGGGAAAATTGGAGAACTCGCAGTTAAAGAAAAGGCTTCTAAAATTACACAGGATTTAGTGATTAGAGGATATATCATTGCAACGCCAAAGAGAGATTATAAGTTTTTAGTGAAAAAGTTGGACGAGAAGAAAATTGATTTAGAACCATATGAAGAATTACTTTCATAAAAAAGGCTATTTTCGTATAGATTGGTTGCTATGAGTAAAAATCTCAGGAAGCCGGATTTTTACCTTAGTATTTAGATACTACTATACATAAAGAGAGTTGCTCTTTTCTAACCCAAGTTCAATACTAAAACTGGTTGTACACCCAGAATAATTGTACGAAAAGCAACAAAGTTTTAGAAAAGAGCCTAAATAAAGCTCCAGCAATTGCTGGAGCTTTTCCTATATTACGGGAGTTTGAACTAATTCATTTTGAAGCTTCTTAAACGAGATGTACATGGCAACTCTCCAAGGAATGATCATACCTAATGCAAGTAAGTAGAACATACCGCCTAGCTCACCAATGTCAATTGTATTACTCAAGAAAGATTTCAATACAATACGAAAAATTAATAGCCCAACTAATATAAAGACAAATGCTTTTGATCGCTTTAAATAAATTTCATTTTCTTTTACTTCAAACTGAGATGTCTTAATTAATAGGATTGAAAATAAGATACCCACACTAAAAGCTTCTACTATCTCAAGAGGCGTAACACGGAACATCGGAAATAGAAACATTAGAGAGCCTGTACTCATAAAAAGGGGTGGTAATATTATTTTCTTAACTGATGCCGGTTTTTCAGCTGCCTTCATTCGTATAAATATAGCCAAAATAGCCATCAAAGTTGCAAGTATGGTTGAAATTATAAGCAATGTTACCAATCCTTTTATTTAAATATGCAATATCTTCTATTATACCTCAATGCATTGAAAAAGCCATTTAAGAAAATCTTAAATGACTTATCTACTAGTTAACTTAATACCCGTTTAATTGCTTCTAGTACACGGTTTTCTTCAAAGGGCTTGACGATAAAGTCCTTTGCACCAGCTTCAATTGCTTCTACAACCATCTTTTGTTGTCCCATAGCAGAACACATAATGACCTTGGCCGAAGAATGGTTCTGTTTAATTTCTTTTAACGCATCAATACCATTCATCTCTGGCATTGTTATATCCATTGTCACTAAGTCTGGTTGCAGCTGATTAAAAAGGGATATAGCTTCTTTTCCATTTTCCGCTTCCCCTACTACCTCGTGGTTCCCTTTTTCAAGAATGGTGGAAAGTGTCATTCTCATGAATTTAGCATCATCTACTACAAGAATCCTGGCCATGTCTAGTTCCCCCTTTTTCCTGACCGATTGTATCTTTTTATTCGGCACGGTCCTCTGCAATTGATAGTATAATTGTCATCGTTACACCAACGACAGTTAAATAAACTCCGATATCAAATAATACCGCTGTTGCTAAATGAGTCTTACCTAGTATAGGCAGATAAAAGTATTCATCAGTATGACTCAGGAATGGCTGATCAAAGAAAAATGATCCAACCCCTGTCGCAAGTGCAATAGCTAGTCCGAGTCCAATAAGAAAAATAAAATTAATTCGTGTCAATTTCTTAATAGGCGCAATTCCATATGTAATGTACATCAGTATTAACGCACCAGCTGTCATTAGCCCTCCAATAAAGCCACCACCTGGCATGTTGTGACCAGCAAGGAAAAGCTTAAAAGAGAAAGCTAATATAATAAATACAATAATATTGGTGGTAGTTTTGAGAATTAGATCATTCGTTCTCACTCTCTCACTCCTAACTTATGGTAATACATGTAGTCTCTTTATTATAATACAATTTCATCCATGATGGAAAAAAAATATCTAGAAACCAGTAAATCCACCAAACATATTCGTAAAGAAAATAGTAATTCGTGTCATCCAATCAAAGAAAAGGAAGATTCCCATCACAATCATGAAGTACCCGCCTACTCTCATAATGATACCATTATGCTTCTTAATCCATTGAAGTTGGCCGATAAAAAATGAAAGAATAAAAAAAGGAATGGCAAATCCTAATATATATGCGACCATATAAATCACACTAGACGCAGGATTCGTGGCTGCTAATGCAAATACAGATAATAAAATCGGACCTGTACATGGCGTCCAACCAGCTGCAAAGGCAAGACCTATCACAAATGAGCCGAAATAACCGGCAGGTCTATTTTTCACATTCACTCTATGATCTTTCATCATAAATTTTGGAGTAAATACTCCAATAATGACAAGTCCCAGGAAGACAATTAATATTGCACCAATTTGACGGATCAAGTTATTATAATCTGCAAAAAACGATCCAATAAATGTAGCTGAATATCCGATTGCAATAAAAATAACAGAAAAACCTATTAGGAAGAATAATGTATGTAAAAAGCTTTTTCTTCTTAGCATTGCATTATCACTTTTCAGATCACTTACACTCATTCCTGTTATGTAAGACAAAAAGGCTGGATATAAAGGCAAGCAGCATGGTGAAATAAAGGATAAAAACCCTGCTCCAAATGCTAAAAATAAATTAATATCGGTCAATCCCTTTCACTCCTAGTTTCTTTTTTATCATTGTATCAAATCTCAGGTAGATTATCCCCTCAAAAGCTTGACGACTTTGTGTCATACTGATGTTGAATTATCTTTTTTTCCTGAGTTTGGAGATTGAAATTATTACCATCCTTTTGTATACTTGTCCTAAAGGTTAACTGGAAAGGAACATGGCCCGTGAGAAAACATGAATTAGTCGAGCTTATAGAACAAAAACGCCAAGAATTAATACAAGTAGTTGCAGCAAACGGGCTTGCATCATCAATTACAATTGAGTGCAGTAAGCAATTAGACGAGTTATTAAATACCTATAATCGAAAACACTTACAAGAAGTCCATAGTTAAACTAGCCTTTATGGCTAGTTTTATTTATTATATACATCGCTTACTCATAAATTTTTAAACAAAGAGACTTGGACATAACTTATTCATTTCCCTCAAAGACTAACAATATCAAAAATAGTATTCGTGCACTTTATTGCTCTTTAAGTAGATAGGATGGATGAATGTGTTCGTTCCATTGCGCTACTGCCACTATGCTTTTAATATAGTATGTACATGCAGAATCATTAAAAAATCTATTTATAAACAAGTAAAGACCCGAATTATTAGACGAAAGATTTATTAAAAAATCATCTAATAGTTCGGGTTTATTATTGACTGAAATATTAATGTCCCAGTCTCTTCTTAATTTGATACGATATCCTGAATCTTATCATTTGCTTGGTTTTGAAGTAAGTACATCTTGTAATACAAACCCTGCTTCTCAAGTAATTGTTGATGGTTGCCTCGTTCTACAATTTCTCCTTGATGCAGCACGAGTATTTGTTCTGCATCTTGTATAGTAGAAAGACGATGTGCAATAGCTATGGTTGTTCTACCTTTTCTCATTTTCGATAGGGCTTCTTGGATGTATCCTTCTGTCTCTGTATCAATGTTGGCTGTTGCTTCATCTAACACAAGAATTTTTGGATTGGTTGCGATTGTACGTGCAAATGCAACTAGCTGTCTTTGGCCACTGGAAAAGGTTGTTCCTCTCTCTGTTACCTCTTGGTCGTACTGCTTGGGAAGCTTCTCAATAAATTGATCAGCTTGAACGAAGCTGGCCGCACTCTTTACTTCTTCGTCGGTAATACTCTCGTCATATAATTGAATATTTTTCTTAATGGTACCTGCAAAAAGAAACGGATCTTGTAGAACTAATCCAATTTTCCTCCGAAGTTCCTGGTCTTGATATTCCTTTAACGAATTGCCATCAACTAGGATTTCCCCTCGATTACCAATATCATAAAATCTCATGAAAAGGTTGATGATTGAACTTTTCCCACTACCCGTATGGCCGACTAATGCAACAGTTTCTCCTGGTTTAGCAGTAAAGGATATATTCTTCAATACGTCACGCTTACCATCATAGGAAAAGCTTACATTTTTAAATTCAATCTCACCATCAGAAATGACAGGATTTCCTTCCCCAATTGCAGTAGGGGCATTTTCTTCATTATCAAGTAATTCAAACACACGTGTAGCTGAGACAATTGCCTGTTGATACAGTGATAAACGCATCATCATGTTATTAATAGGTTCAAAGAAACGATCTAAGTAGTTAACAAAGGCGTAAATAACTCCTATTTCAATTGGACTATTAAAAGAAGTAATTCCAAAAAAGCTCAAAACTAAAATAAGAGAAATTACATATACAAAATCAATAGCAGGTCTCAAGAGTAAACCATCTAATTTTATGTTACGGATTCCTGCTTTAAAATGCCCTTCATTTATATCAGAGAATTCCTTACGCAGTCTTCTTTCTTGTCTAAATACTTGTATAATTGCCATCCCTTGTAACGACTCATTAATTTTAGCATTCAATTGGCTTAACTTTTCTCTCAAATCATGATAGTAAACCGAGCTGTACTTTCGGTAGGCCTTCATAATGAAGAAAATGATTGGGATAATGACTAAGCAGAATAAGGCTAACTTAACATTAAGTATAAACATCGCTATAAAGATACCGACCAAGAAGAAAATGTTTTGTATGAAGACAGATAATACACTCGTAAACATTTCCTTAATTGCTTCTGTATCATTTGTAACTCTTGAAACGATACTCCCACCAGGAGTTTTATCAAAAAACTTTAAACCTAGCTGTTGTACTTTAGAATAAACATCAATTCTCAATTGTTGAATAATCTTTAACGCAATCTTATTAAATAAGAACAATTGAAAGTATTGAACAAAAACTTTTGCCACATGCACGACTACATAAATAATGGCTAAATATAATAATGGCTCATACGGAAAATACTCTTTTACTAAGTATTCATCCAAGAATACTTTTATTATATATGGGCCTAATAGTTCAAAAACAGTACCAAATAGTAACAATACAAATGCTATAATGATAGACTTCTTATGCGGAAAACCGTATGCAAGTAAACGCCATAAAACATTTTTCTGTTCTTTTGCACTTGAGTGATTAGTTTTTTCATTTCCTTCCATACGTCTAACCTCCATGCTCCACTAGTGATTCTAGTTGCTGCCTGTGGTACATTTCTTTATACCAACCATCTTCTTCCATCAATTGTTCATGTTTTCCACTTTGCATAATTGTACCGTTCTCTAATACGATAATCAGATCAGCATGCTCAATCGCACTTAACCGGTGAGAAGTAATAATGGTTGTTTTACCTTCACGATTGTCTCTCAGTGATGATAAAATTGCTTCTTCCGTTTTTGCATCAACTGCAGATAATGAGTCATCTAGTATGAGTACTTCAGGGTTCACTAGTAACGCCCTCGCAATTGAAATTCTTTGTTTTTGCCCGCCAGAAAGCGAGACACCTCGCTCACCTACTACCGTCTCATATCCATCTGTGAATCCAACAATATCATCATGAATATGTGCAGCTTTTGCAGCATTCATAATCTCCTTCATTGTTGATGAAGGGCTTGCAAAGGAAATATTATCACCAACTGTAGCAGAGAATAAAAAGTGATCCTGCGGAACATACCCAATTGAAGCTCTTAATGCATCGCGAGTATATTCATTAATCGGATGTTCTCCCAGTTTAATTGTTCCTTCATATCCTTCAAATTCACGAATTAATAGTTTTAACAAGGTTGTCTTACCCGCACCTGTTTTCCCTACAATCCCCAATGTCTGACCTTGCTTCAGTTGAAAGCAAATGTCCCGCAATAATGAATCTTGATCAGTTGTGTAGGAAAACTTCTCAATGTTATAGGATACATCACCCGATGGAGGTGTACTAATTGCATTAGTGAGATCTGTAATATCTTCTTTTTCAGAGAGTAGATTTTGAACACGGTCATATGATGCTCTTCCACGTTCTACAATGTTGAATAACCAACCAAAGGCTAGCATTGGCCATATTAATAAGCCCAAATATGTAGTAAATGATATTAATTGTCCAATCGACATTTCACCGGTCACTACGTATCTAGATCCAACGACCACTGCAAGTATAAATGAAATCCCCACAATGAAGGAAATTGTCGGATCAAACAATGCATCAATTTTTGCCACTGCAATATTTTTGTTCACTACATCTTCTGATTGGTCAATAAAAGATTCCGTGTCCTCTTTTTCTTGACCAAATGTTTTAATCACCTTTATCCCACTAATACTTTCTTGCACCTTATCATTTAATGATGAAAAAGCCTCTTGTGCTTTTAGGAATTTGGCATGTAATAATGTTCCATAATGACTTGTTAAAATGGCCATAAACGGCATCGGAATTAAACATATGAGTGTCAACTTCCAACTAATTGTTGCTGCCATTGTAATAATAACAAAACCACCAGTAATAATTGAATCAGCCAATGTTAAAACACCAGATCCTGCTGTTTGTTGAATGGCTTGCAGATCATTCGTCGAATGCGCCATCAAATCTCCAACTCTACGACGTTGGTAAAAGTTTTGAGACATCTTCGTAAAATGTTCATACAGCTGATTTCTCAGTAGTCTTGCCAATCTAACCGAAGAACCAAAGATCATAATTCTCCAAAAGTAACGTAACACATAAATAGCTATTGCCATTGCAAACAAGGCAATTAGCCACGTACTTAGAATTTCTTTAGATAAAGTGTTGTCATTTATATGATCCACTACAATTCCAATAACCTTTGGAGGAAGTAATTGCAGAACCCCAACAAAAACTAAAAGTATGATCCCCGTACTATACGCTCTTCCTTCTGCTTTAAAGAACCACCATAAGTCTTTAAATACACTCATGTTCGCACCACCCTAGTAACTTATCGAACATTAGTTTAGCACAGAATGGTCTAAAAATGGAGAAAACAAAACTGAAATATCTAAATTATTTATGATATAAAAATTTTGCAAATAAAAATCACCACAGTAGATACTGTGGTGAACACGTCATTACACATATAATAAATCGTTAACAATATGTTTTATCACATCTTTAACTTTTTGAACTCCTTCAGGAACAGACTCAATAAACAGGGTATGGATTTCAGTCTCATACCGCTGTGAAGTATAGTCATACCTAGGATCGTAATATTCTTTCAGTAAGATCAAGACAATATGGTATATATCCTTTTCTTGTAAATACTTAGTGATTTGTTCAAATATGTCTTGGTGTAACCTTTTCTTCAAGTGATGGATGGCTTCTTGAAACTGATCAAAATGAAGATCGAAACGGTATGCATCGCATATATTTCGGGCTCTTTTTTCTAACTCCATTTCAATATGAATTCTAACACCGTTTTCTTTTCCTTTTAAGAGGAATTCTGGAAGTACGACTGCTCCAATTCGTTTACTCTCTGCTTCTATAATATAATAAGGTGAATTTCTAAGCTCAAGTAAACGTTGAAACAATAAACTTTCAAATTCTTTTTGACTTTTAGGTTCTAGCCCAATATGGCCAAAGATAGATCCTCTGTGATTTACTAACCTTTCTAGATTAATAACCGGGTACTCCTCCTCTTCAAGGATTGTTAATATATCCGTTTTGTTTGTACCCGTAAGTCCTTCAAGGACGATGTAACGCTTGTTCTGATGACTGGCTTCTTCTAGGTTTTGCATAATTAATTGACGGTAGGAGCGTATTCCACCTTCTAGCTGAAGGATCGGTAAATCCATCATTCCCATAACAGAAGCGATCGATTTACTCCGCATACCTCCACGCCAGCAGTACACGACCATTGGCTGATCTGTGTATTGGTCGTGTAACTGTTTCACTTCATGATATAGTGAAGAGAGCTTTGAGCCTAGTATTTCCATTCCTCGGTCCTTTGCAAACTCTCTACCTTTTTGTTTATATAGTGTACCAACCTCTGCTCTTTCAGCGTCAGAGAAAATGGGCATATTTACAGCACCTGGGATATGGAATTCTTGAAATTCACTTGGGGATCTAACGTCAATCATGGGATACGAATTTTCTAGTATATCATTTATTTGTATAGTAGGAACTGTATGTTTAGGCTTCATATGTTTGTTTCATCTCTTTCCTTATCTAACTATTGCTTATTATACGTCTGTTAAGACCAAAAGAAAAGCACCCCCAAAAGGAGTGCTTGTCCAACTTATTTCATTTGTTTGTTCATTGCTTGCATCATTTGGTTGATTTTCTTTTGAGACGGTTTTTGTCCCATTTGCATCATCATAACCCTTAACATTTGTTCGTTAATAGGTGGGTTTTTCTTTAAGTAATTCATCATGTATTGTCGTGCTATGAAAAAACCTAGTGCCACACCACCAACAAGTGCTACAACACTGATTAAGATCCATACCCATGTATCCATCTTACTTCCTCCTTCAAGTTGTCTATCTTACAGTTTACTAAATGTATTTCGATTATACAATATGAAAGTAGCATTTACACAAATTTTCGTTGTTTAATTGGTGAAACCCATCCAAATCGCTTTTGCATAAAATCAATCGCCAAGAATCTTGAATCCCACTTTCGTAATAAATCAAAGAAGATCATTTCTGCTTCATAGTTTCCTTCACCAACTAGACTAATTGAGCGCTCATTTACTAACAATCTAGCCTTACTTTTTCCATTTTGTAGTGTTAAACAGTGCCCTTCTTTTGTTACCTCATAGTTCATATTATTGCTCAATTCAATATTTATAAACTGATTGATATGTATACCAGGTATCGATTTCGTTATATACTCCATTTGTTTTATTAAAATAGAATGATGAGCTTGAGTCCCATCATATAATTCCTTAAATAACCTATAAAACATACCCTCTCGTCCATAGTAATGATAAGCGAACTCTTCCTCTATCCAAAAAATTGTATATTCTCTCACGAAATCAAACCTCCATTCTAACCATATATGTCTAATAATAAGACAATATAACTGAGATGGTTGTCTACTTATGGAAAGAACTTTCACTTCTTTTGTCGAAAGATCCAATTTTGATATAGAAGAGGGTTGGTGTTGGTAATACAAAAATACTATCGCAGTGCATATCCCTCATACCTAATCCATACAAGACTTCTGAGAGGAGTCTATAGGAACTTATTTATGCACTTCCACTGGTAAGGGCTAGCATCTATATGTACTTTTAACAAGTTAAAAACCCGAACTAATTTACCTCTAAGAAGGATAATTAGTTCGGGTTACTTAAGTTAAAACACTTTCGTCCGAGTCTCTTGCTGATTTTAGTTATTGAAGAGTGCTTTCGTTTTTGCTACTACGTTAGCAACGGAGAACCCATACTCTTCTAAAACTTTGTTACCAGGCGCTGATGCTCCAAATGTATGAATTCCTAAAACATCTCCTTCATCACCTGTATAACGTTCCCATCCAAGTGGCGTTGCCATTTCAATACCTAGACGCTTCTTAACTGATTTAGGAAGTACAGATTCCTTGTATTCTTTTGTTTGCTGTTCAAAACGGTACCATGAAGGCATACTTACGACTGAAACAGCAATTCCTTCCTTCTCTAACTCTTTCTGTGCTTCTACAGCTAATCCTACTTCTGAACCAGTCGCTAACAGAAGAGCATCTGGAGTTTCTTTAGAAGATTTGGAGACTACATATGCCCCTTTCTTCACTCCTTCATAACCTTCAGATTTTGTAGAATCTAATGTTGGAAGGTTTTGTCTAGTTAATACTAATAAAGTAGGTGTGTCAGTTGACTCCATAGCCAACTTCCAAGCAGCAGCTGTTTCATTTCCATCAGCTGGACGGATTACATCTAATCCTGGCATTGCACGCAGTGATGGTAGTTGCTCAATTGGCTCGTGCGTAGGACCGTCTTCACCAACAGCAATACTATCATGAGTGAAAACATACGTTACTGGCAGCTTCATAAGAGCAGCTAAACGGATTGCTGGGCGAAGATAATCTGAGAATACAAAGAATGTACCTCCAAACACCTTCACTCCACCATGAAGTGCCATACCATTTAGTGCAGCACCCATCGCAAACTCACGTACACCAAACCAGATGTTTCGGCCACCATAGTTTTCAGCTGAGAAATCACTTGCACCTTTAATCATCGTATTATTTGATCCAGCTAAATCAGCAGATCCACCGAAAAGTGCAGGTAGATTTTTAGCAATGCCATTTAATGCTTCTCCCGACGAAGCACGACTTGCTAAGCTCTTACCTGACTCATATACAGGTAGGTCCTTATCCCAACCTTCAGGAAGTTGACCACTAATAGCAATTTTCAATTCTGCCGCAAGTTCCGGATATTTCTCTTCATATGCGCTAAATAAGCTATTCCATTCAGCTTCAACAGATTGCCCTTTTTCGACTACTTCTTTTTTGAAATGTGAGTACACTTCGTCAGGAACATGGAAGTCTTCCTCAAATGTCCAAGTATACGCCTCTTTCGTCAGTTTTAATTCATCAGCACCCAATGGCTTTCCGTGTACTTCAGAAGTACCTGCCATATTTGGTGATCCATATCCAATAACCGTTTTTACTTCAATTAACGTCGGATGGTCTAAATCCTTTTTCGCTTCATCTAGGGCACGGTTAATCTCTTCTAGATTATTTCCATCCTCTACTCGAATAACCTGCCATCCATACGCCTTAAAACGATCTTCAACATTTTCAGAGAAGGCTTTATTAAGCTCACCATCTAAAGAAATGTCATTAGAGTCGTATAATACGACTAATCTACCAAGCTTTAAGTGTGCTGCTAATGAAGCTGCCTCGGCAGATACACCTTCCATTAAATCTCCATCTCCACAAATTGAGTATGTAAAATGATCTACAACATTAAATCCTTCTTTATTGTATTTACCAGCTAAATGTCTCTCAGCCATTGCCATCCCAACAGCCATCGCAATACCTTGTCCAAGAGGACCGGTAGTTGCCTCTACACCTGGAGTGTGACCGTATTCAGGATGACCTGGTGTTCTGCTTCCCCATTGACGGAAGCCTTTAATATCCTCCATTGTTAAATCATAACCAGATATGTGTAACAAGCTATAAAGTAACATTGAACCATGACCAGCAGATAAGACAAAACGATCACGATTAAACCATTCAGGATTTTGAGGATTATGATTCATGAACTTTGTCCATAATTCATATGCCATTGGCGCAGCTCCCATTGGCATCCCTGGGTGACCAGATTTAGCCTTCTCTATTGCATCAATAGATAAAGTACGTATTGCATTAATTGATAACTTATCAATTGTTTCCATTGTATCAACATCCCTTCAATTTATATGTAGTCCACTATAGCCGTTTAAAAAGACTACTTCTTAGTGAAGACCTTTTCTTTTAAGTTTACTATCTCTTAACTTCTTCGGAGTAACATCATTACCTTTATCATCCACAACTTTTATAGTGTGTAGGTGTTCGGTCATCTGTCCTCTGAATACCTTTAAGTATTCTTGGCGCAAAGTTTGCTGTTCTTGTTTCTCTTCATCACTCAACCCAACTTCTTTCGATTTCTTCGCCAAGTGGTTAATCCTAGATAATTTATCTGGTGATAACATGGTTAGTATACTCCTTTATTCTATACTTAAACAATGAATATCCATTATATCTCAATCAATAAAAAAAGGATATTATCTCTATTAATCATTCTTGAATGAGATATCCGTATCATACTAAAAGAACCTGCTTCTATCAAGCAGGTTATCTTTTAGTTTTTACATATTCTGCATAACGTCTGTTTACTGTTGCTTTTGACACATCATAACCAAATCCTCGTAACGTAGCTGCAATTTCTTCAAACGTTAGTTTGTTATTACGTAATCTTATAATTTCTTCTATCGGTATTTCTTTTTTTCCACGTCCAGGCCCAGGGTTAGAATGATCCAAATTCCTTGTTGGTGAATATCCATTCTTCATCGCTTTCTGGACTCCCCGACTTATTTTTAAGTTATGTATTTTACGTTGAAATTCTTCTACGACACTAACGATATTTAATACCATTGAGTCTCCATCAGAAAGCTCGACCTCAGCTTGATTAATCGATGTATAAACCTTTACACCTTCTTTATGAAGTAAGTGAAATAAAGCTAACTTCGCATTCCCTCTTCCAAGCCTTGTTTCATCTTGAATTAAGAGAACATCGATTTCTTGTTGTTTAATACATTGGATTAATTGAAATATTCCTTCACGGTCGATGTCAAAGCCACTAGCTTTATCCTTAATAGATGTTACTACATTGATATTGTGAAGATTCGCTAGTTGCATTAACTCTTCCTGTTGTCGATGAAGCGAGGTTTCCTGAGATTCCTTTTCGGTGCTTACACGTGTATAAATTATTCCATTCATCGTAACGATCTCTGGCCTTCAGCAACAACCATGTATGAATTATCTTTTTCATTTTTTTCATTTTTTTCAATTGGAAGAATTAACGCTGTTCCGATAGCTATATGATCTGCATCTATCTTATTTTTGTCTTCCACCCACTTTACAAATTCCCATGTTGATAAGTTATGGTTATTCGAATATTTTTCAGCAATCTCCCACACCGTTTCATTTGCTGTTATCTCCATTTGTATGTATTCTTCTTCAAGCTGTTCATTGTTTGTTACATATGCTATAAAACAAAAAGTTCCTATTGTTAAAATAAACGCTATATAAAATGCAAGATTCATAGTTTTGATTTTCATTAATAATCCCCCAATACAGAATGTTTGTTCGCCTTTAGTGATATCATAATACGAACATCCATTCTAAGTCAATAGTTTTTTCGAACTTATGTTTGTATATTTTATTGGTACATGTTATAATGTTTGTAATAATATGGAGGCAAAGAGGTGTCTATATGAAGAAACTATCAAAAAGGCAACAGGATATATTAGAGTTTATAAAAAAAGAAGTAAATCAAAAAGGTTATCCACCTTCTGTTCGTGAGATCGGAGAAGCAGTAGGACTTGCATCAAGTTCAACTGTCCATGGACATCTAGCTAGATTAGAAAGCAAAGGATTAATCCGAAGAGATCCTACAAAACCTAGAGCAATTGAAATACTTGATCAGGATGTTGTGACTCCGATTTATTCTAACTCCGTTGTAAATGTACCAATAGTCGGTAAAGTTACAGCTGGACAACCAATTACTGCAATTGAAAATGTAGATGACTACTTCCCTATTCCTGATCGATATGTTTCACCAGATGACAAAGTATTTATGCTTGAAATTATGGGAGACAGTATGATTGAAGCTGGTATTTTTGATGGAGACCTAGTATTGGTCCGTCAGCAACATACAGCAAACAATGGTGACATTGTAGTTGCTATGACTGAGGAAGACGAAGCAACTGTTAAGCGTTTCTTCAAAGAAAAGGACTATTTCAGGCTCCAACCTGAGAATTCAAGTCTATCTCCTATAATCTTGAACAATGTTTCTATACTTGGTAAAGTAATCGGCGTTTATCGAACTCTACATTAAAAAAGGGCACATTACGTGCCCTTTTGCTTTGGTTACATTCCCCTATTTTTCTTCACTTCATCAACCATATCAATGTATAATACACCTACTATAAACGGCCAAAATATAATAACTGCGATTAATTGGAGAAATTCAACTAACGATTTATTCTTCATTATGAATTGACCTTTTATATCCGCAATTAAAATACCAGCTAGTAAATAGATGCTTATCATTAATATCATAATTGAACCTCCTAGTAGTGGCTCTTGTTTGTATAGTATATGTAGGAAGATGTGAAAATGGGACTATTTTTTATAAAAAATGCAGATTTTTCTGAAAATTCAACTCTTTACTTCGTACTTGCCATCCACTGAAAAAGTCTCATAAAAAAATAAACATCAAAAAAGCCTTAGCACAACGCATCGTGCTAAGGCTACATATTATTAATAAGTTGTCATATACTGCTCGCGTTCCCATGGGTGAACTTGTGTACGGAACATATCCCACTCTATTTCTTTTGCTTCAATAAAGTGTTCTAATAAGTGCTCACCTAACGCACCTTTTATTACTTCATCAGACTTTAGTTGATCTAGCGCTTGTGCAAGTGTTGCAGGCAAATCAACAATTCCGTTCTCTAAGCGCTCTGCCTTGTTCATCACATAAATGTTTCGATCGACTGGCTTCGGAGCATTTAATTTATTCTTTATTCCATCTAATCCAGCCGCTAACAATACAGCCATCGCCAAGTATGGATTTGCTGCTGGGTCTGGGCTACGAACTTCAACACGTGTACTTAAACCACGAGAAGAAGGAATTCGAATTAATGGACTTCTGTTACGAGCAGACCATGCTACATAACAAGGAGCTTCGTATCCAGGTACTAAACGCTTATAAGAGTTAACTGTCGGGTTTGTAACAGCTGTGAATGCTGGTGCATGTTTAAGGATACCCGCAATAAAATGACGAGCAGTATCACTTAATTGCAACTCACCATTTGTGTCAAAAAATGCATTTTCTTTTCCCTTGAATAATGAAAGATTTGCGTGCATACCAGAACCATTAACTCCAAACAATGGCTTAGGCATAAATGTTGCATGTAGCCCATGCTTACGCGCAATTGTCTTTACAACTAATTTAAATGTTTGGATATCGTCACACGCTTTTAATGCATTTGCATATTTAAAGTCAATTTCGTGTTGTCCAGGTGCTACTTCATGGTGAGATGCTTCAATTTCGAAGCCCATTTCTTCTAGCTCTAACACGATATCACGACGGCAATTCTCCCCTAAGTCAGTTGGTGCAAAATCAAAATAGCCACCTGCATCATTAAGCTCTAAAGTCGGTTCGCCTTTTTCATCAAGTTTGAATAGGAAAAATTCAGGCTCTGGTCCTAGATTAAAATCTGTGAAACCAAGTTCTTCCATTTCTTTTAATACGCGCTTTAGGTTATTACGTGGATCGCCTTCAAATGGTGTTCCATCTGGATTATAAATATCACAAATTAAACGTGCTACTTTTCCTTTTTCAGCAGTCCACGGGAAAACTACCCATGTGTCTAGGTCAGGAAATAAATACATATCTGACTCTTCAATACGTACAAAGCCTTCAATTGATGAACCGTCGAACATCATCTTGTTATCTAGTGCCTTTTCTAATTGACTAACCGGAATTTCCACGTTCTTAATAATACCAAGTAAATCTGTAAATTGAAGACGGATGTATTTTACATTCTCTTCTTTTGAAATACGGAAAATATCTTCTTTAGTAAACTTCGACATCTGTATTCCTCCCCAACAATTTAAATTATTATAAATCAAGGATTACTTAATGAAAGAACCTCGATATATCACCTTGTCTTAAAGATGTACGATTAAATCGTCCTGCTTGAATGAGTTCGTCCTTCAATAGTTTACGAAGTTCATTGTCACTCAATTCCTTCTTCACTACTTTTTCTTCCTGCTCAGTTTCCACTGGATCAGTTGAATTCGGTATTAGTATTTTCTTGATGCCCGCCATGTTGACACCTTGATCTATTAAATCTTTAATTTCTAATAATTGGCTCACATCATTAAATGAGAATAATCTCCTATTTCCTTCGGTCCTTGCCGGGTTAACCAGCCCATGCTCTTCATAATAACGGATTTGACGAGCTGACAACTCTGTTAAGCTCATGACTGTACCGATTGGAAATAGAGGCATATTACGACGTATGTTGTCACTCACTACAAATCCTCCTTTTTTCTATTTCTAATTTCATTGTATGCAATGTAAGGAAAAATGTCAACATCATGTTAGGTTTTATTACATGAAAATAACTAAAAAAAGAAATGTATGACTTTTAACATACATTTCCCCCCTATTTATAAAGTAAACAGTTCTTTTTCTATTAAAGAATCAACGGCAGAACAAATGGCCATCTTCACATGACTATATGTCAAACCACCTTGTACATATGCGACAAAGGGACTTCGCAGTGGACCATCAGCAGATAATTCAATACTTGCTCCTTGAATGAACGTTCCCGCTGCCATAATTACATCATCCTCATAACCTGGCATATAATCTGGATATGGCGTGACATGACTATTAATTGGAGAAGCATATTGAATCGCCTGACAAAATGCCACCATCTTCTCACGATCATCAAACTGAACAGACTGTATTAAATCCGTTCGTGTACTATGCCATTTTGGAGTAGTATTGAATCCAAGTTTTTCTAAAAGCGCTGACGTAAACACCGCACCTTTTAGCGCTTCACCAACAACATGAGGTGCCATGAAGAAGCCTTGATACATTTCTTGAAGGCTATATAAGGAAGCACCTGCTTCAGCTCCAATACCTGGGGATGTCATTCGATAGCTACATGCCTCTACAAGTTCCTTTTTACCTACTATGTATCCCCCTGTTTTCGCTAAACCTCCACCAGGGTTTTTTATTAAAGATCCTGCCATTAAATCAACACCTACATGACATGGCTCTTGTTCTTCAACAAATTCGCCGTAACAATTATCAACGAAAACAACAACGTCCTGTTTAATACCTTTCACAAATTCAACCATTCTTTTTATTTCTGAAATTGTAAATGACGGCCTTGTTGCATAGCCCTTAGATCTTTGTATTCCAATCATTTTTGTATGCGGCTTAATTGAATCCTTAATCGCATCATAATCAATTTGACCCTCAGTCGTTAAATTTACAGTATTATACTCAATGTTGAACTCTTTTAGTGAGCCAACTCCATTTCCTCTCAGTCCTACAATTTCTTCTAATGTATCGTAAGGCTTCCCTGTGATGTATAACAATTCATCACCCGGTCTCAAAACACCAAATAAGCAAATAGAAATGGCATGTGTTCCCGAGATAATTTGGGGTCTAACTAATCCTGCTTCTCCCCCAAATACTTCCGCATATATTTCTTCTAATGTATCCCTGCCTCGGTCATCATACCCATAGCCTGTTGAGGGGTTGAAGTGAGAATCACTTACTTGGTTCTTTTGGTAACTTCTAAGAACACGAAATTGATTTCTTTCAGATCTGCTTTGAATTTCAGTGTGTACTTCTTTAATTTGCTGTTCAATTTCTTCCACAACAGGTTGAAGCTGCAGCCCATGTTTCAAATACTCTAACATATGGTTCTCCTCTTTATTTCATGTAATTCCGAAGTTGTCCGTTTAACGAAAGGCTTGGTTGAATAAACCCTTTACAGACATAGCAATCTTTATCTTCTTCGTACGTTAACTCAGTTAAAACGGTACTCGTCTTTAATTGAGCCAGTAGCTTTCCTTCAGAATTCGGCAAACAAACTTTAAACTCTTCCATACTATCCTTCATGAGAGATTGTACCTTTTGACGAAGATTCTGTAAATCCTCTTCCTCAAATGCTGTTACTATGATTGATTCATGTTTAGATGACGGAACAAAATCAGCATGTTTCTCATCTCGTTTATTGTAGACCGTTAGAATTGGGATCGTATCTGCATCAAGTTCTTCTAAAAGTTTATATACCGTCTGCTCATGATTAAAATAATCGGGATTTGATGAATCGACAACATGCATAATTAAGTTCGCTTCTTTTGCTTCTTCTAACGTTGAACGAAAAGCTGCAATTAATGATGTTGGCAAATCCTGTATAAATCCTACTGTATCTGTTAGTAATGCTGTAAATCCAGAGGGAAGGATACATCTCCTTGTCATTGGATCAAGTGTAGCAAACAATTGATTTTCTTCAAATGAATCAGCTTCAGTTAAGCGGTTAAATATAGTAGATTTTCCTGCATTTGTATAACCGACAAGAGCAATCTGGTACGTTTGATTATGTTTTCTTCTTTCTCTATATCTTTCACGATGTTGAACAATTACCTTAAGTTGATCTTTTATATCATCAATACGACGGCGGATATGACGGCGATCTGTCTCGAGTTGAGTTTCCCCCGGCCCTCTCGTTCCAATACCACCACCAAGTCTAGATAAAGATAATCCTTTACCAGCAAGCCTTGGTAATAAATATTGTAATTGAGCTAATTCAACTTGCAGCTTACCCTCCTTTGATCTGGCACGCTGAGCAAAAATATCAAGAATAAGCTGTGTACGATCAATGACTCTTGCATCTGTTAAGTTTGAAAGGTTACGAATTTGGCTTGGTGATAGTTCATCATTAAAAATAATAACATCTGGTTCTAACTCTTCTTCCAAAGCGATCAGCTCTTCTACCTTCCCTTTACCGATGTATGTCGCTGGGTGCCTTGTATTTCTTTTTTGCGTAACTGTAGCTAATACTTTCCCTTTAGCCGTCTTTGTCAGAGACGCGAGTTCATCTAATGAGTATTCAAATCTCATGTCATCATCACTAGGAAGTTGACACCCAACTAAAATAACGTTCTCGAATTCTTGTTGCTTTGTTTCTGTCAAAGAATATCTCCTCCATCTGTCATATATTTCAAGTATTACTATCATATCAAATTAAACTTCATTACAAAAATGTTTACACAAGGTAATCACTATACAAATAGTATGAACAATAGGCATATATTTAAGAAAAAGACTCTGTTAAACCTTGGTTGATTTTCGTTCCAGGACACTCGCCGGATACTGCTGGCGGGTTTGGGAGCCCACTCGGAGCTTCTCCCCTGCAGGAGTCTCGCGTCCTTTCACTTCAATCAGCCCTGTTAAATATCAACACTCTTCTTTAACACAGCCAAAAAAAAAGATTGAATTTTACATTAGAACTGATACAATCAATACGTTAAATATGAATTTCAACTAGAAACTTCAGAGGGGTAAAACCAACTATGACGTGGGATGTTATGACGATAATCGGTACTGTTGCGTTTGCAATAAGTGGAGCGATTGTTGCGATGGAAGAAGATTATGATATATTGGGAGTCTATATTTTAGGGCTCGTTACTGCGTTTGGTGGTGGAGCTATACGTAATTTACTAATAGGTGTTCCTGTCTCAGCTTTATGGGAACAAGGTATTATGTTTCAGGTAGCGATGTTATCCATTACGATTTTGTTTATCTTCCCAAATCGTTTACTTAAACATTGGAAAAGATGGGGTAACTTCTTTGATGCAATTGGATTAGCCGCTTTTGCCATTCAAGGAGCCTTATATGCAACAGAAATGAATCATCCAATCAGTGCCATTGTTGTGGCAGCTGTGTTAACCGGAAGTGGTGGTGGAATCATTCGTGATTTATTAGCCGGAAGAAAGCCAGTTGTCTTACAATCTGAAATATATGCTGTTTGGGCTGCACTAGCAGGACTTTCCATTAGCTTCTCTATTGTAACAGGCCCACTCGGCTTGTACACCTTATTTGTTGCCATCGTGGCATTACGTATGGCTTCACTTATCTATAAATGGAGATTACCTGTAAAGTCTTTAGGTAACCAGAAGCAACATCATAGTATGTAATGCACGAAAGGGAGTCTGGTTTAATCCAGACTCCCTTTTTTTATACATCAAAATCTAAATCTTGCCTGTGTATAGTTAATAAATCACTTCGATCATATGTTTCATTCACTAATAGTCTCATTGCTTGAGTTCTTATTGTTTTCTCAATAACATTTCTTACATAGCGGCCGTTACTAAATGACCTCGGATTATTCTGTAATAACTCTCTTAAATGATTTTTCAATGCAAATTCAGCATCTAGCGAGAATTGATATTCCTTTTCTGATAGCATACGCTTCGATATTTCCATAAGTTGTTCTACTGAATAATCAGGGAAATCTAGTACGATTGGGAACCTTGATTTTAATCCTGGATTAAGTGATAGAAAATGCTCCATCTCACGTGAATAACCCGCTAGTATTAATACAAAGTCATGTTGTTTATCTTCCATATGTTTAACTAACGTATCAATTGCTTCTTTTCCAAAGTCTTTCTCTCCACCTCTTGCCAACGAGTAAGCCTCGTCTACAAATAGTATACCACCCATTGCCTTTTTAACTAGGTCACGGGTCTTTTGAGCAGTATGCCCAATATATTCACCTACTAAGTCTGCTCGTTCCGCTTCAATTAAATGGCCCTTTGATAATACATTCATGTGAAAGAATAGCTTCCCTAATAATCTTGCAACAGTTGTTTTACCTGTGCCTGGATTTCCTTTAAAAAGCATATGCAACACTTGTTTGCCAGCTTTAAGCCCTTGTTCTTCACGCTTCTTATTAATATATAACCACGCATAAATTTCCTTAACCATTTTTTTCATTTCTTCCAGGCCAATCAAATTTGCCATTTCATCTTCTATGTTTTTAAGTTCCGTATGTTTTGTAGGCACCTGAAAGGGAGTAGGTGCTTCACGTTCCATTTTATTTACATTACCTCGTGTTTTTTGGTCATGAAGGATAATGTTAATTTGACCGTTATTTTTGAATTTAATGGGTTGATCCAAGGACTTTCACCTCTCATTTCCTTATATTATACGTCGCAAGTTTAAAAAATGTGACAAAAGCCTATTTTTATGGAAAAGTTTATTATGCATAGATGGAAAATCTCCATCTTATTTATAATAATACAGTAGATACTAAAATCAGTTTTACGATTACACTGAAGGACTAAACAAATGATTTAGATGGCTTAATATATGTATCAAAAAAGAAGAAATATATATTTTTCGATAAGAAATACTCCACTTGTGTATGTAATTGTCATTTCTTGCGGTTTCCCAAGAAATAAAAGGAAGATTCATCAGATATGTTTGCTTTTTTATCTTTACTCAGGGATAGAATATACAGTTTATGTACCTCGATATCTTATACAATCACAAGAAAAAGAAAAAACCTCGTCAAGGACGAGGTTACATTAGGTAATTTTTTGGTTGTTAAGACTTAACTTGCAAACAAATCGTTTATTGTTGATCTAATTCAAGGTGTACATTCTTTTGTGGAACAAACGTTGAAATTGCATGCTTATAAATTAATTGTTGTTTCCCATCGGATTCTAATAAAACTGTAAAGTTATCAAAACCTTTAATTAACCCTCTTAGCTGGAATCCATTAAGTAAATACACGGTTACAAAGGAATTATCCTTGCGTAATTGATTTAAGAATTGATCTTGAATATTAATTGGTTGCTTCATAGTAAGTCCTCCTCATTTCTCTATACTGTTTATTTCGATTTTTATTGTTGCTTTCCTGCTATATATTGAATAATTTCTTTTAACTTTTTCTCATAATCGAGATCTGTCATATCAAACCACGTTACATCTATTTTATTTCTAAACCAAGTTAATTGACGTTTGGCATATCTTCTCGAATTTCTCTTTAATACATCTATTGCTTCTTCTAAGGAAAGTTCACCGTCTAAATAGTTGTAAATCTCTTTATAGCCAATAGCTTGAATGGACTGTACATTTCGAATATTTTGTTTATGTAAGTTTTTAACCTCTTCTAGTAAACCGTTATTTATCATTAGATCTACTCGAGCATTAATACGTTCATACAATTTATCACGTTCCATCGTTAATCCGATTAATGAAGTATCATACAGTAATTCTCCTACTCGCTGCTCTCCCTGATTCTGGGACACTGTCTGACCAGTTGTTAAATATACCTCTAGTGCACGGATTACACGACGATGATTATTCGGATGAATATTTTCTGCCGTTTGAGGGTCAACCTGACGTAATCTTTCATAGATGGGTTCAATTCCATGCTTCTCTAACTCTAATTCAAGATGCATGCGGATGGATTCATCTGAACCTTTTGCTGAAAATTGATAATCATACATTACAGATTGTATGTACAGTCCTGTTCCTCCAACAATAATTGGGATTTTATTTCGACTAGTGATTTCAGTAATAAGCTCCCTGACATTCACTTGAAATTCAGCAACTGAATACGACTCAACAGGGTCTTTAATGTCAATCAGATGATGCGAGATTCCTTCCATTTCTTCTTTCTTAACCTTAGCTGTGCCAATATCCATTGTTCGATAAATTTGCATAGAATCTCCACTAATAATTTCACCATCAAAATACTTAGCTAGGTCAATACTTAACTTTGTCTTTCCGACTGCAGTCGGTCCGATTATTACAATTAGCTTTTCTTTATTCATACTTACTTCGTTCCCTCGTTCCATATACAGTTAGCTTTTCTCTAATCATACCATATCGTCAATGTGGAATAAAAAATTTGAAGTAAGTTGGATATAGCAACATCAAACTAGTATTCCCAATATTTTCAGGTACCATTCCATAATTTTCAATTTCTATATCTTTTTTCGTAATAACTTTGCCTTTATTGTGTTTATGGCCATTACTATTCTATGATTTTCGACCAATAAAAAAAGCCGCTTTCGCAGCTTTTTCATACTACATCACTCGCTTGAACAACTTTTCCATTTCATATGTTGTGAAATGAACAATAATCGGCCTTCCATGAGGACATGTAAAAGGATCTTCACTTTTTCGCAGTGTTTCCAAAAGTGTGAACATATCGTTGTTTTGCAAATAATGGTTTGCTTTTATGGATCCTTTACAACTCATCATGATTGCTGATTCTTCACGCAACTTCTTAATATCAACCTTTTTTAACAGTATAACTTGTTGGATAATCTCCTCAATGATCTCTACTTCGTAACCTGTTGGAAACCAGTTTGGATGGGATCGGACAATATAACTTTGTCCTCCAAAGGCTTCTAGAAAAACACCTACTTCTTGAAGTGCATGTTTATGTTCTTCAATTATTAAGTACTCTTGATGTGAATACTCTAACGTAATAGGTACAAGAAGTTCTTGAACTTCTCTTGTTACTTGTCCTACCTTTTCCCTGAAAAATTCGTATTTAACCCGCTCCTGGGCAGCATGCTGATCAATAATATATAAACCATTTTCATTTTGTGCCAGTATATACGTGCCATGCATTTGTCCAATTGGGTATAAAGGCGGAATTCGTTCAGTACTCGGGAGTTCTGTATCCCTATGCTCGAGGATTTGCATATCTTCTAACAGTTCCTCATGCTTCTCCTCTTCAGGTGTTGATTGCCAGCTTAAAGCTTGTTCATTTACTACATGCTCAGTCTGAGTTGGCTGTGATGGAGAATTCACATCTCGCACAATTGGCACTTCTGGAACATAACTTTCTCTAACTTGTACATTTGGGATATCGTGAGTAAAGGAAATGGATTCTTGGACTGAATCATTTTTTCTAATGGTTCTTGGTAAATCAACTGACGGTATAAGCTGTCTGCTTTTAAAAGCTGTCTTTATTCCCTCTTTAATTAAATGATGAAGCTCGGCCTCTTTGCTAATACGAACCTCTAGTTTTGCCGGATGAACGTTTACATCGACTAGTAAAGGATCCATTTCTATTTGGAGCAATACGATTGGATAACGACCTATGGGTAATAACGTATGATACCCCTCTTGTATTGCTTTTGCAATTGGTATGTTTTTAATAAAGCGCCCATTCACAATAATAGATATATAATTCCTAGAAGCCCTTGTAATCTCAGGTAACGAAATAAAGCCCCTCACCTTAAAGTCTAATGACTCAAGATTTATCGGTATTAACTTTTTAGCAACAGAGATTCCATAAATTGAAGCTAAAACGTGAAGTACATCACCATTACCATTTGTATAGAACACTCGCTTCCCATTATGAGTCAACTTAAAGGAGACGTTTGGATAAGCAAGTGCCATACGGTTAAGTGTATCAGTAATGTTTCCTAATTCAGTATGAATAGTCTTCATGTACTTCAATCGAGCTGGAGTGTTAAAGAATAAGTTTTGTACAGTAATCTCTGTTCCTTTTCGACTATTTGTACTTTCATGACTAACGATTACGCCACCTCTTAAAGAAAGGAATGTACCTGGACCATCCCCGGTAGACGTTTTTATTTCCATTTCTGAAACAGACGCAATACTTGGTAATGCTTCACCTCTAAATCCTAATGTCCGGATGCGAAACAAATCATTTTCATCCTTGATTTTACTCGTAGCGTGTCGCTCAAAAGCAACAAGACAATCGTCCTCTTGGATACCATGACCATTATCAATGATACGAATCTTTGATAAACCCGCTTCCTCTACTTCTATTTCAATGACGGAACTTCCGGCATCAACGGCGTTTTCAACTAACTCTTTCACAACAGAGGCTGGACGTTCTACAACTTCCCCTGCCGCAATTTTGTTGGAGAGAGCGTCATCTAGCTTTCTAATAATCCCCACTAGTACTCCCCCTTATTACTTTAGTTTCTTTTGAATTTCATAGAGCTTATTCATAGCATCCATAGGTGTAAGCTCCATAAGTTGAATTCCCTTTACTAGTCTAACTACTTCTTTTTCTTTATCTGTCAAAGTAGATTCCTGTTTTACCTTGCGATCATCTGGAGTAAAGAAAGACAACTGTTCTACTTCTTTTACTTGTTCAACCTGCAAAGATGATTCATTTTTATTTTCAAACTCCGTTAATAATTGTTGCGCTCTTGTAATAAGAGAGGCTGGCAATTCAGCAAGCTGAGCAACATGAATACCATAACTTTTGTCTGCTGCTCCTTCTTGAACTTTATGAAGGAATACAACTTTACCATCTTTCTCCACTGCACGAACATGAACATTTTTCAAATGATTTAAATCTTCACTAAGTGCAGTTAATTCATGATAATGAGTAGAAAATAGCGTCTTTGCTCCTATATGTTCATGTATATATTCAATAATAGCTTGTGCTAATGCCATTCCATCATATGTGGACGTACCTCTTCCAATCTCATCAAATAAAATTAAACTAGCATGTGTAGCATTTGTGATAGCATTCTTTGCTTCTAGCATCTCGACCATAAAAGTACTTTGGCCAGAAATAAGATCATCGGCTGCGCCAATTCTTGTAAATACTTGATCGAAGATTGGTAGAGTGGCTTCATCTGCAGCAACAAAACAACCGATTTGAGCCATAATAGCTGTTAATGCTATTTGTCTCATATACGTACTTTTACCAGACATATTCGGTCCTGTAATGAGCAGCATTTGGCTTTCATCATTCATGAAACAATCATTCGCAACATATAGTCTAGCATCCATCATTTTTTCTACAACTGGATGTCTACCATTTTTTACATTAAGAATATTTTTGGTTGATAGAACAGGTTTTACAAAATGACGCTCTTCACTTACTTTCGCAAAGGATTGTAGTACATCTATTTCAGATATAATTTTAGCTAGTGCTTGCAATCTAGGGATATATCCCTTTACCTGTTCACGTATTTGTAAAAATAAATCATACTCAAGTTGTACAATTTTTTCTTGTGCTTCTAGAATAAGAGATTCCTTCTCCTTTAGCTCTGGGGTAATATATCGCTCAGCATTTGCTAAAGTTTGTTTTCGTTCATAGCGTCCTTCTTGTAATAAACCGATATTCGCCTTTGTAACCTCAATGAAATAACCAAAAACACGGTTATAGCCGATTTTTAAGGTTTTTATACCGGTTAGCTCCCGTTCTTCTTGTTCTAACTGCGCAATCCATGTTTTACCGTTTCTGCTCGCATCACGATATTGGTCTAGTTGTGGATTGTATCCATCTTGAATCATATCTCCATCCTTTACACTTAAAGGTGGATTTTCCTTCAATGAAGTTTCAAGAAGTTCTAATAAATCTTCACATAGATCAACTTTACTCGACAGTACTTCTGCATATGGTAATTGTAATTGGGAAATGGTTGATTTTATTGCTGGAACTTGTTCAAGTGATCTTCTTAACTGAACTAAATCACGCGCATTTACATTTCCATATGCGACTCGTCCTGCTAATCGTTCCACATCATACACTTCTTTAAGTTTTTCTCTCAATTCCTCTCTTTCAAAAAATTGAGATTGTAACACTTCTACCATATCATGTCGTTTTTGAATTTGATCAGAATGAATGAGGGGACGGTCTATCCATGACTTAAGCATACGTCCACCCATTGCTGTCATTGTTTCATCTAGCAACCAAAGTAAAGAACCCTTTTTACCATTTGAACGAATCGTTTCGGTTAACTCTAGGTTTCTTTTAGAATATACATCAATCTTCATAAATTGATGTACTTGATAAAACTCAGCCTTTTGTAAGTGATCTAAGCTTCTTTTTTGTGTGCGCTTTAAGTAATGAAGCAGCCTTGAAACTGTTTGTTTGAGCTTGTCCTGTTCAATAGAAGCCAACACTTCATTTGCTTCTATCGGGAGAATCGTTTCATCTTCGAATGAAACAGTCACAAAGCAGCGTTCGCGTAATTGCTTTTCTCTTTCATTATCTATTTTAGTTGATGAAACCACTTCCTTTGTACCCGTTGTGATGATTTCTCCTAGTACTTCATCCCATGAATGCAAGAGTGTAACATATAACTCACCTGTAGATAAATCATTATAGGAAAATCCAAAAGTCCCATCAGGAAACGATGTAAAGGAAGATATATAGTTATTTTGCTTATCATCCAAGCCGCGGCCTTCCATTAATGTTCCAGGTGTGATTAACTGAACAACTTCACGTTTAACAACACCCTTTGCCTGTTTAGGGTCCTCAGTCTGTTCACAAATCGCAACCTTGTAGCCTTTTTCCACTAATTGTTCTATATAATTTCGAGCAGCATGATACGGGACCCCGCACATCGGAATACGATCTTCTGTGCCGCCTTCTCTACTTGTCAGCGTAATTTCTAATTCTTGTGACGCCTTTACCGCATCCTCGAAAAACATTTCATAAAAATCACCTAAACGAAAAAATAAAAAGGCATCCTGATACTCTGCCTTAACCTTTAAATATTGTTGTATCATTGGCGTATATTGTGCAATGGCCATGAAAAAACCTCCAAAACTAATCAATCAAATCTTTCATTCTATTATATCATATTCTATTTTCTGATTTACGGTAACTTCTACTAGAAATACTTGGCTACTTTCGTGTAGAGGAATCGTGTAGAGGAATCAATATGGAGTGCTTTGATTATGTAAGGGGACATAATACATGTTAGCAAGCATTTATCAAGACTTCTTAGAAACTTGAAATAAAAAGGTTCCTTTCTAAAACTTTGTTGCAATTAGTACAATTATTCTGGGTTACAACCAGCTTTAGAAGCAAACCTGAGGTTGGATTAGAAAAGAGCTACTCTTTTATATATCTAAAACTAAGGAAAAAAATCCGGCTTCCTGAGATTTTTACTCATAGCAACCATCTATACGAAAATAGCCAATAAAAAAGAAACTAGGAAGGTAGCCTCCCTAGTTTACGAATTATTCTTCATCGCCTAATATGAAATCTGGATTTAGATCTTCGAAATCATCTTCCTCAACATCGCAATCCCAATCGGATTCATCACATGCATCAGGACTTACATGTACACAAACCTTTGTTTCTCCAATCACTTCCACAAGGAATTCTCTTTCAACTTGAACGACAACTTTGTTTCCGTTAGGAGAAATGGTTGCTTCTAAACAATTCGGATGTTGAACAACTCTTGCAATTACTTCATGGTCATCACCAAAGAAGTTTTCATCACGATAACGAAGTTTTACTACATCTTTGTATGATACTGTTTCGGTTACAACTTCTGTTTTTGTATTATCGTTGTAAGAGTACCAAGTGTTAATATCATACTTACCTTCTACCTCGACTACATCCCCGCATTTTTCTGCATCATAAACATGGTTGATTACCCAGCACCCTAAAATGCTTGTTGGTCTATGCGATGGTGAAATCGTATGTGTGGACT
Organism: Bacillus sp. BGMRC 2118; assembly: GCA_008364785.1. Taxonomy (GTDB): domain Bacteria; phylum Bacillota; class Bacilli; order Bacillales; family SA4; genus Bacillus_BS. Next base: position 51,465 of record VTTJ01000005.1, read on the forward strand.
GTGTGAACTTCTTACCTTTTCCGACAACAGCCTTTGTAATAATCTCTCTGTATTGGGACATAAGAACAAACCCTCCTCAATTCAATCTTCCATTCATCCTATGCGTGACAAATGACTAGTGTGCTACAATTTTTCAAAGAAAAAGAAAAATAGTTCTTAATCGGCGTTATTAGGCGGTATAGTTCATTCTATGCGCAGTCGCCCAGATATGTACCTAAAAACTGTGATTCGTGAAGATTTTATTTGTAGGACAACACATTCGGTAAACGGATGAGAAATGACAGAAAGCTAACATGATTGTTCGATGCACTAAAAAAGACGTGGATTCGTCATCCACGTCTCTAAAATAATTTTATTAATGACAGCCGCAACCGTCTCCGCAGCTTCCACCTGAAGGACCATTTACTTTTGAACCTGTTTCACCACGTAATAGGTCTCCACCTGTCGATTCTATAATTTCATCTGTTACAGTGTTTGAAATTGTTGATGCAACCAATTGTAATAGATCATTCACATCTAATTGCGAAGTTTTAAAGTCTTGAACAACTGGAATGCTATCTAATTCGTCTTGCAAGGCATCAATCTTAGCTTCCACCTTTTTAAGTGCTTCCGCCTTACCATAATGTTGGTAGTTTACTGCCTGTTTTTGAAGTGCTTTAATTTGGGAAATCGTTTCTTGTACTTTTTGATTTCGGTTAATCAGTTCTTCTGCACGTTTAAATAAATCTACTTCTTCTGTTTCTGCGATCATTTTTGCTAAGTCTTTCGCACGATTAATTATCTCTGTTCTTGAATATGTTGTCATTTTAGTTCACCTCAACCGTTTCCTCTACCATTTCACCATCTAGTGTCCATGTCTTTGCTTTTGTTACCTTTACTTTTACGATTTTACCAATCGATGATTTTGGAGCTTTAAAATTTACTAACTTACTTTTCTCAGTGTATCCAGCTAATACTTCAGGATTATTTTTACTTTCACCTTCAACAAGAACTTCTACAATTTTACCTTCATATTCTTTTAATTTTTTTGCAGAAACTTCGTTTACAAGGCTATTTAAGCGTTGAAGACGCTCTTTTTTCACTTCCATTGGAATATTATCTTCCATTTTAGCAGCCGGTGTACCTTCACGCGGAGAATAAATGAACGTGTAAGCTGAATCAAATTCAACTTCACGATATAAGGAAAGCGTCTCCTCAAATTGTTCATCTGTCTCATTTGGAAATCCAACAATGATATCTGTCGTTAATGAAGCATTCGGCATTGCTTTTTTAATCTTTTCTACAAGCTCAAGGTAATGTTCTCTTGAATACTTACGAGCCATTAGCTTTAATACTTCAGAACTTCCTGATTGAACAGGTAAGTGAATGTGATCTAACAGGTTACCACCCTTACCTAACACTTCAATTAAGCGGTCATCAAAGTCTCTTGGATGACTTGTTGTAAAACGGATACGTGGAATATCAATTTTACGGAGCTCGTCCATTAAATCTCCGAGTCCATATTTCATATCTTCAAAATCTTTTCCATAGGCATTTACGTTCTGACCAAGAAGTGTAATTTCTTGATAACCAAGTGATGCCAAATGGCGAACTTCCTGTATAATATCTTCAGGTCGTCGACTTCTTTCCTTTCCACGAGTATAAGGAACAATACAATACGTACAGAATTTGTCACAGCCGTACATAATGTTTACCCAGCCCTTAATACTTCCTTTACGAACCTTCGGAAGGTTTTCAATAACGTCTCCTTCTTTAGACCATACTTCTACAACCATTTCCTTTGACATGTATGCTTCATTTAAAATTTGTGGTAAGCGATGAATGTTGTGCGTACCAAAAATCATATCAACAAAATGGTGTTTTTGTAGAATTCTATTAACAACAGATTCCTCTTGTGACATACATCCACAAACACCAATTAATAAATCAGGTCTCTCCATTTTCAAAGGTTTTAAGTGTCCGAGTTCACCAAAAACCTTGTCTTCTGCATTTTCACGAATAGCACATGTATTCAGCAGAATTACATCTGCTTCATCGCGGATATCAGTTGGCTCATATCCTAACTGAATAAAAATACCTGCCATGACCTCTGTATCATGCTCATTCATTTGACAGCCATACGTACGGATATAGAATTTACGACCTTTTCCCATTTTAAGTAATTCTTCTGGAATGCCGAAGTCTTTATGATACTTTACTTCTTCTTTCCCACGCTTTTTTGCATCTTTTAATGAAGGTGGAATATATACAGTTTCAAAGTACTTGCTGTAATCCTTGTCGGATTTTTTGTCCGATGAATCTTTTGCTTGTACTTGGTTCATTTCGAAACGTTGTTTTTCGTTCATTAACATAACTCCTTCCAAATTACTGTAACTAGTTTCATTACATCTCATAGCCTGCCTTAGACGTTTTTCACTAAGAGCAAACTGCCTTTTATAAATTTAAATGAATAAAAAACATCACACATTACCATAGTATATAGGTTTAGCATTGTTTAAACAATGAAAAATAGGATTTGTAGAAAATTGTACAACTTTTTTATAAAAAATGCGAATAAAAGTGTTTTAGGATAAGAATCTTCTTATGCAATAGCAAAAAAAACCATCTCTCACAGAGGAGAAATGGTTTTTTCTATTACATGAATTCTGCTACAAGATCATTAAATTGATCTTCTGAAAGATCAAGATCTGATTTTGATAGTGGTTGATCGCTGTAACCAGAAATAAGCTCTTGGTACGATTTTTGTTCAGTGTTTTGGTAGATTAGACCAGTCACAAGTCCTTTGTTTTCCATCAATGTTTGCATAGCTACTAACTTGTTGTTAGCGTCATAACCTTCAATATCACTTAACTTTGTTAAGTTTTCTTTGAACCAATCATAAGTGTTTACCTTGTTATAAGTTACACAAGGGCTAAATACGTTGATTAAGGAGAATCCTTTATGGTTAATACCTGCTTCAATTAAAGCAGTTAACTCTTTTAAGTCTGTTGAGAAACTTTGAGCAACAAATGTAGCCCCAGCAGTCAATGCCATTTCCATTACAGAAAGAGCAGATTCAACTGATCCTTGTGGAGTACTCTTTGTCTTAAAGCCTACATCACTACGTGGAGATGTTTGACCTTTTGTTAGTCCGTAGATTTGGTTATCCATAACAATGTACGTAACATCAATGTTACGACGAATTGCATGAATTGTATGACCTAGACCAATTGCGAATCCATCTCCGTCACCACCAGAAGCGATAACAGTCAGATCTTTATTTGCCATTTTTACACCTTGTGCAATTGGCAGAGAACGACCATGAATACCATGGAAACCGTAAGCATTAATGTATCCGGAAATACGGCCAGAACATCCAATACCAGAAACAACAGCTAAATCATCTGGCTCTAACCCTACATTTGCAGCCGCACGTTGAATTGCCGCTTGTACTGAGAAATCCCCACAACCCGGGCACCAGTTTGGCTTTACAGAGTTACGAAAATCTTTAAATGTTGCCATTTTTTATAACATCTCCTTACTTCTGTTGTGAACTTCTTTAGGTAGGAATGGATCACCGTTATATTTCAATAGAGATGAAATCTTTTCACCGTAACCAACGTTCATCTTCATAATGTTTGCTAATTGGCCAGTTGCGTTATTTTCAACTACAACAACCTTCTTAGCAGACTTTACTAATGGAAGAATTTCTTCTGTTGGGAATGGATGAAGTAAACGAACATGTGCATGGTTTACTTTAATTCCGTCGTTTTCTAAACGGCCCATTGCTTCTTCAATCGCCCCACGAGTAGAGTTAAAACCTACAAGAAGTAAATCAGCTTCTTCATGCGTTGCATTAACATGAACAGGAGTATTGAACTTAATGTTTTCTAACTTACGCATACGCTTATCCATTTGATCATCACGGTTTGTAGTTGACTCAGAAGGTCTTCCTGTTTGATCATGCTCTACACCAGTAACGTGGTGAATACCGTGCTTCATACCAGGAATTACACGTGGTGAAACCCCGTCTTCTGTCACTTCGTAACGCTTATAGTATTCTTTGTTTTCGATTTCTGGCAGTTCTCCAGTTTGAAGCTTACCGCGACGAATTTCAATCTTGTCATACTCTAATGGTTCAACCGTTTGCTTACCAAGAGATAATTGAAGGTCAGTTAAAAGAATTACAGGTAATTGATATTCTTCTGCGATATTGAATGCATCGATAATATCGTAGAATGCTTCTTGAACAGTACTTGGAGCCATTACCACTTTTGGAATTTCACCATGTGTACCGTAAATCATTGCCATTAAGTCAGATTGTTCTTGCTTCGTAGGTAATCCTGTTGAAGGACCTCCACGTTGCGTATCAACAATTACTAATGGTTGTTCTGTAATACCAGATAAACCGATTGCTTCCATCATTAATGATAAACCAGGACCAGCAGAAGCTGTTAATGCACGAACACCTGCGTAGTTCGCACCGATTGCCATTGTAACTGCAGCAATCTCATCTTCTGTTTGAATAACAGTTCCACCAAACTTAGGAAGTTTTTTAATTAAATATTCCATAATTTCTGATGCTGGTGTAATAGGATATGCAGGCATGAAGCGAGCTCCACCTGCTAGAGCACCCATCGCAATTGCATCGTTACCAATTAGGAATAGACGCTTTTTACCATCAGCCTTTTCAAGCTTCATTGTTTGCATGTTGTCCCCAGCTTGGCCAGTAACAAAATCGAAACCTTTTTGAATCGCTTCCATATTCTTATCAACGATTTGTTGACCTTTACGGCCGAAGATTTCTTGAACAACATCTTTGAATACATTAATATCAAGGTCCATAACTGCGCTACTTGCACCAATCGCAACCATGTTCTTCATTAATGAAGTACCTAGTTCTGTTGCAATTTCAGTAAAAGGAACTGAATATAGAGTTACAGTTGAGCTATCAGGAATCGTAGGCTCAAATTTCGCATCTGCAATAACAATTCCACCATCACGTAGTTCATGGAAGTTCACATCAATTGTTTCTTGGTCAAAAGCTACTAAAATATCAAGATCATCAGAAATTGAACGAACTTGAGTCGTGCTTACACGAATTTTATTGTTAGTATGACCACCTTTAATACGAGAAGAGAAATGGCGATACCCGTATAAATAATAACCTAAACGATTTAATGCAATTGAGAAGATTTCACCAGTACTTTCAATACCTTCCCCTTGCTGTCCTCCAACTTTCCATGAAAGTTGATTGATCATGTGTTCTACACCCCTTTGGATTCCGTTACTTCTATCGAATTATAGTATTAGAGATGTTCAAAAAGTCCAAGCCACACTTACGTTCTATAGATAAGAGTATCTTTTGTCACTTATTAGAAGTCGCCAACATGCAAAAGATTTTGCCTTTTATCACAACTGGCAACTTTTTGAACACACTTTTTTGCTTAGCACTTATATATAGTAGATTCTCTAAAGGAAATACCCTAATTAATAATGTACTAAACGCTTACAATTCTAGACCTTACCTAAAAAAAAAGCAACCCTTTGACGTCAATTATTGACGAAAATATGAATATTTTTTTTATTTTTTGTAATAATTATTTTTTAACTGACTATTCAGGCAAATGATTCATGAAATTTTGGTAAATGAACTTCTCAACTTGTCCATTACTATAGTGTTTTGATAGTTCTTCTATCAACGTATCGTATTTTGAAAAATCCTCCAATCCTACGACAGTACTTGAAATTCCATCAAAATCTGAACCAAAGCCTACATTATTTTCTCCCCCAAGCGCACAAATATAATCAAGATGACGTAAAACATCCGAAATTGTAGCTTCTTCTCTTTCAGATAAGAAATATGGTACAAAATTGATACCCATCATACTATCCTTATCAATTAGAGCTTTTATCTGTTCATCAGATAAATTTCGAGGATGTTTACAAAGGGATATTGAATTAGAATGTGAGGCAATTGGAAAATCTGCAACTTCTAACACATCCCAAAATCCCTTCACAGATAGATGAGAAACATCCGTCCAAACTTTGAACAAATTATTCTCTTCTACAACCTGCTTCCCAAATAACGACAAACCAGCTCCCCGTGGTTCGAGTATTCCGTCAGCAACTGCATTCCCATAATTCCAAGTTAAACCGACTGACTTAACTCCAAGATGAAATAATGTCCGTAATCTAGTGAGACTCGTCCCAATTGCGTCACATCCCTCTAATGATAGCATTAGACCAATTTCTCCATCTTTTAAATTTTCAATATCTCGTTTTGTCCTCACTTGTTTTACTTCTTTGTGAGCATTCAATACCTTCTCATGAAACAGATGTACCATTTCTAGGGCAACCTCAAACCGATTTTCATAGTTTACCTCCTCAGGAATATACAGAGCCATAAGTTGCACTTTACTATGCCCTCTTTTCAACCGTTCTAAATTTGCATGTAGCTCTTGGGCGTATTCAAAATTTAAGTTCGGGTTTAACCAAAGCTTATATAAAACATCACAATGTGCATCAAATACCTTCACTTCTATCCCTCCTTTGATTCCAGTATCCTTTAACATGAGTTACATAAAAGAAAACCTGCTCGCATAAAGCAAACAGGTTGAATGTATGAAATTATGAAAAATATTTCTTATCTTGGTTCTACAATTAATTTAATTGCCGTACGCTCTTCGCCATCAATCATAATATCCGTAAAAGCAGGGATACAAATTAAATCTACTCCACTAGGAGCCACAAATCCTCTAGCAATCGCAACAGCCTTTACTGCTTGGTTTAGCGCCCCAGCACCGATTGCTTGGATTTCTGCGCCACCACGTTCTCTTAGAACACCTGCTAGGGCACCAGCTACAGAATTTGGATTTGATTTTGCTGAAACCTTTAAAATTTCCATTTCTAGTTCCTCCTTGTACATTTCAGTAAATGATGTAAGTTCAATAGAACAGTTAGTAAAATATCATTCCACTGATACTATATTCACGAGGAACTTCGTGTATTCCTGCTTGTTCAATGTAATTTTTCTAAAAATTCTAAATAAATGGAAACCTAAGAGAAAAAGGGATGATCATCATTTATTAACACACGAGATATGGATTTAGAAAGTCCGGTTTTAGGGTCTAAATCAATAATTACACCGTTAAGCTGATTTCTTCCTTCCTTTACCACTTCAAAGCGAACAGGTAACTCTGTTAAAAACTTTTTTAATACCGCTTCTTTTTCAACACCTAAAATTCCATCATAAGGACCAGTCATCCCAACATCTGTTACATAAGCAGTTCCTTTAGATAAAATCCGTTCATCCGCTGTCTGCACATGTGTATGCGTACCAACGACGGCTGAAACACGACCATTTAGATACCATCCCATCGCTTGTTTCTCACTCGTTGCCTCTGCATGGAAATCAACAAATATAAAAGGTGTACGTTTTCTAGCCTGTTCTACTAATTCATCTGCTTTTCGAAATGGACAATCAATTGCTGGTAAAAACGTTCTGCCTTGTAAGTTAATAACCGCAACTTCCGTTCCATTTACATTTAAATAAACGATTCCAACACCAGGATTGCCCTCTGGAAAATTTGCAGGTCTGACTAAGTATTTGGCTTCATCAATAAACTCAAACACTTCTTTATTATGCCAAGAATGGTTTCCCAACGTAACAGCTGAGGCACCCCATTCTAAAAATTGACGATAAATTTTCCCTGTTATCCCTTTACCACCCGCTGCATTTTCGCCATTAATGATGGAGATAGTAGGTCTATATTTTGCTTTTAATTGTGGGAGATATTGCTGCACCATCTCTCTTCCTGGTGAACTCACTACGTCTCCTATGAATAATATTCTCATGATTAAAATTCCTTTCCTTGCACACGTTATATGTAATGAACCTTCCTAGTATGTACGACATCCTTACTCATAATGATTATGTAGGATATATGAATCATAAGCTAGTTTCAAATATGTTACCGACTTTAATTCAAGTTATACCATTTATTACGCACTTTAAAGCATATAAAAAATAAAGCGACGAATAATCGCCGCCTTATTTTGCATATTCAACAGCTCTCGTTTCACGAATAACTGTTACTTTAATATGTCCTGGATAATCCAGTTCTTCTTCGATACGCTTTCGGATGTCCCGAGCTAATCGGTGAGCATGGAGATCATCGACCGTATCTGGTTTAACTAAGATACGCACTTCTCGTCCAGCTTGGATCGCAAATGACTTCTCAACTCCTTCATAAGATTCAGAAATCTCTTCAAGCTTTTCTAAACGACGAATATAGTTCTCCAATGTTTCACTTCTAGCACCTGGTCTAGCAGCTGATAATGCATCTGCTGCAGCTACTAAAACTGCTATAACTGACTTTGGTTCCGTATCACCATGGTGGGAAGCTATACTGTTAATCACAACTGGATGTTCTTTATACTTAGTAGCAAGTTCTACCCCAATTTCAACGTGACTTCCTTCAACCTCATGATCAATCGCCTTACCGATATCGTGAAGTAAACCAGCACGACGTGCCAGCATTTCGTCTTCACCTAGTTCAGCAGCCATTAATCCAGCAAGGTATGCAACTTCCATTGAATGCTTAAGAACATTTTGACCATAGCTCGTACGGAATTTTAAGCGGCCAAGTATTTTAATTAGGTCTGGATGTAGTCCATGAACTCCAACTTCAAATGTAGTTTGTTCGCCAACTTCACGTATATATTCATCTACTTCACGTCTTGATTTTTCTACCATTTCTTCAATACGTGCAGGGTGAATACGTCCATCCTGAACTAACTTATCTAGAGCTATACGGGCAGTTTCACGGCGAATCGGATCAAATCCTGATAAAATTACAGCCTCTGGTGTGTCGTCAATGATGAGATCAATACCTGTTAATGTTTCAAGAGTTCGAATATTACGACCCTCTCTACCGATAATACGACCTTTCATCTCATCATTTGGTAAGTTAACTACAGAGACAGTCGTTTCAGCAACATGATCAGCTGCACAACGTTGGATTGCAAGAGATAATATTTCTTTAGCCTTCTTGTCAGATTCCTCTTTTGCGCGATTTTCACTTTCTTTAATCATCATTGCAAGTTCGTGATTTAATTCATTCTCTACTTTTTCAATGATAATATTCTTAGCCTCTTCACGGGTTAAGCTAGAGATTCGTTCAAGCTCAGTTTGCTGCTTCTTTATCATCTCTTCCACTTTGCTTTCCATCTCTTCAATTTGCTGTTGTTTTTGGACAAGCGCTTGTTCTTTCTTTTCTTGCATCGATTCACGATTGTTTAACGTTTCCTCTTTACGATCAAGATTCTCTTCTCTTTGCAATAATCGATTTTCCTGCTTTTGAAGTTCGTTTCTACGGTTACGAATTTCTTGTTCAGCGTCAGTACGAAGTGTATGAATCTCATCCTTCGCCTCTAATAATGCTTCTTTCTTTAACGCATCGGCTTCACGTTTTGCATCCTCGACGATTTGCTCAGCGGAGCCTCTTGCTCCTGCAATTTTTGCTTCTGCAATAGATTTACGAACAAAATATCCAACAACTGCACTAATGATCGCGGTCAGCAAAATGGAGATGATAGTACCAATAGTATTCATCATTTCACCTCCATTGCTTAAGAGATGTTCAAACGATCGAGAAAATAGCCCATCTATGCGTTGGTTACTTCACTGATATAAACCAGTAATGTGCGTATCATTTCATGTACCCCTGCCATATAAAACAAGGTGACTTAAAGATTACGACCTATAACATTATTAGCTAATAACTCGTATTTGAACAAACTCTTATAATAGTTGAATACTATAATTGGTTCATCTGTCATACCAATTATATAATTCGAGTTTTGTTCAATAGTAGCTAACAAATGAATAAGCAAATAGCATGCTGTTTAATGGTGCTACTCAGTAGTAAATGCTCATTTGTCTTTTTTTGAACATTGGGTTTCAAATTGCGTAATTTCGCATCTTACATTTTTAATAAGATATAAAAATATACATTTTTATTGTATAGTTGGAAAAATTTATTGTCAAGGGTTGTCCAAATTCTCTGAGAATAAGTACGTTTAATTCCTTGGCTGTTTTCGTATAGATTGTTGTTGCTTTGCGAGTAAAATCTCAGGAAGCCGGATTTTTACCTTAGAATTTAGTTACTACTATACATAAAGAGAGTTGCTCTTTTCTAATCCAACCTCGGGTTTGCTTCTAAACTGCTTGTACACCAAGCAATAAAGTTTAGAAATGAGCCAATTCCTTAGATATTCTAGACATAAATTTTCTAGACAAAAATAAAAAAAGGAGCACTAAGCCCCTTTTTTTATCATTCAAAGCTAATGAAGCCTATTCGTCTAACAAGTCAAATATTTCTTCATCTTTATTTTCTTCAACTGTTTTCACTTCATCTAGTTTGTAATGATCACGAATTTTTTGTTGGATTTCTAATCGAAGTTCAGCATTTTCTTTTAAGAATTGCTTTGCATTTTCACGCCCTTGGCCAAGACGCTCTTCATTATATGAATACCATGCTCCACTCTTTAGAATAATATCAAGGTCTGAAGCCATATCTACTATTTCTCCAACTCTTGAAATTCCTTCTCCATACATGATATCTACTTCAGCAACGCGGAAAGGAGGAGCTACTTTATTTTTTACAACTTTAATTTTCGTCTTATTACCTACAATGTCATTTCCTTGCTTTAATGCTTCGGCACGACGAACTTCTAGTCGAACAGATGAGTAGAACTTAAGCGCACGACCACCAGGAGTTGTCTCTGGGTTTCCAAACATAACCCCAACCTTTTCACGAATTTGGTTGATGAAAATAGCAATTGTGTTTGATTTGTTAATTGCACCTGATAGTTTACGTAAAGCTTGTGACATTAGACGAGCTTGAAGACCAACGTGTGAATCTCCCATTTCGCCTTCAATCTCAGCCTTAGGTACAAGTGCTGCTACTGAGTCAATTACAAGAATATCAACGGCACCACTTCGAACTAAAGCTTCAGCGATTTCTAATGCTTGTTCTCCAGTATCAGGTTGTGAAAGTAATAATTCATCTATGTTAACACCAAGTTTTTGAGCGTATACTGGATCCAGTGCATGTTCAGCATCGATAAATGCTGCTTGTCCGCCTTTTTGCTGAACTTCTGCGATTGCGTGAAGAGCAACAGTCGTCTTACCTGAAGATTCAGGACCATAAGTTTCGATAATACGGCCTCTTGGATATCCTCCAACTCCTAATGCAACATCTAAAGCTAATGAACCACTAGGAATAGTTGAGATTCTACGATCTGTTTGTTCACCAAGCTTCATAATGGAGCCTTTACCAAATTGCTTTTCTATTTGTTTTAATGCCATTTCTAATGCGGCCTGACGATTATTCACTATATTTCCTCCCTTAACTATGAAACTATTATCTACTATACCTTTTTTTTCGTCATTTGCCAAGCAAAAAGTAGAACATTCATTCGGTTATTTTGCATGGTAAATATAAAGAAAAATTCCATTATCTACTAGAGAAATGGAATTTTTCTTTGAACTTTGTATTCATGTAGAACATTTTTAGGAATTTAAAATTTCTTTTATTAAATACTGAAATCCATATTTAATGGATCTCTCTCTTATACTCAATCGACTACCTGCTAACTTTAATGGATATACTTTCACCTCATCATTTGGCAAAGCAATTCCAATATAAACAGTTCCTACCGGTTTTCCTTCCGATGGTTCTGGTCCCGCGACTCCAGTAAAACTAATACCAATGTCACTATTCATTAGCCTTTTCACGTTTACAGCAAGCTGCCGGGCACATTGCTCACTGATTGCCCCAACGGTTTTAAGGGTAGTTTCAGAAACTTGCAAAATTGATTGTTTTATTTCATTTGAATAGCACACTACTCCACCTTGGATAATACTTGAAGCACCAGGAAATGAAGTTAAATACTGCGAAAACAAACCGCCAGTTAAACTCTCTGCACTAGAAATGGTTAGCTTCTTTCCCTGTAGGACTTTCATTGCTTCATTCGGTAAAGTCGTATCGTTATACCCAAAGAAGAACTGACCAACACGATCTAGTATTTGTCTTTCAACAACATCCAGTAAAGCTGTTGCTCCTTCTATCGTAACATGTTTTGCAGTTAAGCGAAGCGTTACTTCATTTTCTCCTGCTAATGGTGCAATAGTTGGATTTGTCTGTGAATCTATTAAATCAGTGATGTCGGTCTCTAATTGTGATTCTCCTATCCCAAAGAAACGCAGGACACGAGATTCAATTACTTCATGAACTTTCATCTGCTGTAATATAGCCTGTCTCCCGAATTCGAGGTACATTGGCTGCATTTCCTTTGGAGGTCCAGGCAACAACATATAATTCTTCCCACGAATAGAAAGGAACATACCAGGTGCCATACCATTTTTATTAGGCAAGACAATCGAATCTTCTAATACAAGTGCTTGTTTCCGATTATTGTCAGACATTGGCCTGTTTACCCTACGATAGTAATCCTCAATGGACTCCATTGCTTTTTGGTCCATTTGTAATTCTTTTTGAAGTACTGAAGAGATCGTTTCCTTCGTTAAGTCATCCTTCGTAGGTCCAAGACCACCTGTAAATAGTAACAAATCTGCTCGAGATTGAGCAGTGTTAATGGCTGCCTTTAGACGATTTGGATTATCTCCAACTACAGTATGATAATACACATTCACTCCGATTTCAGCTAACTGCCTGGATAGGAATTGTGCATTTGTATTCGCAATCTGTCCAAGTAGCAATTCGGAACCCACTGCAATAATCTCTGCATTCATGAACAATACCTCGCTTTAATTACTTGGATTTTAATAATGCAGCTTTGTTTTTAACAAAATAATCCCATCCAGAATATATGGTAAAAATTACAGCAACCCATAGCGAGATCATTGCAAATGGGATATTCACAAGTTCAAATGGAAGATTATGTAGTAATAGTGCTGAAACAGCAATAATTTGTGCCCACGTTTTAATTTTCCCTAGCATATTCGCAGCCACTACTTCCCCTTCACCCGCTAATACTAATCTAAGTCCTGTAACAGCAAACTCTCTACTGATGATTACAATAACCATCCAAGCAGGGGCTAATTGCAATTCGACTAATGTAATAAGTGCGGCTGAAACAAGAAGCTTGTCCGCTAGGGGATCTAAAAATTTCCCTAAATTCGTGACTAAGTTTAGCTTCCTAGCGTAATAACCATCTATCCAATCTGTGCAAGATGCAATAATAAAAATAATAGCACCTACTAGATGAGTAACAGGCAGACTAAAGTCTCCTACTTGTAAATCTCCCCATTCAAATGGAACCAGCATGACAATTAAAAATAATGGAATTAAAAAAATTCGTGAAACTGTAATCTTGTTTGGTAAATTCATAGTATGTATTCCTCCTTATTTCCATTTTGCCACAAAACATGAAAATAAGCCCACAATTTTAGTGGGCATATTAAAAATTATTGGGCCATTCCCTTTTGGAAATTTATCGTAATATTTTGTACATCTTTTGGTTCTTTAGGGATTTCAAGTACTTGGCCATTCAATTTGATTGTTGCAGTTTCTGCAAATCCAAGTCTGATCACTGCAACTTCCTCATTTGTAAAATCATAAGAAGTTGTATTCGGAATTTCATCTGTTTCCTCGTTATTTAACAACGCACTGTAAAACTTTTTATTTTTACCATTCTTTAAATCAAGCCAAGTTGCAGTTGTTGTAGATACTTCAACAACAAACTTATCTGTATTAGATAGGGTATATGTTGAATTTTTTCCTGTTGATTGAACCAACTGAATTTGTTGTGTGGATTGACCTTCATCCTCAGCCGCAACCTCTTCTTCATCTGTTTCTTCTTCAGTCGAAGCTACCTTTTCAGTGTCTTCTTCTTTTTGCTTCTCTTCCTTTTCTTCCTTAACTGCTGTCTTTAACGGATCATTATTATTCTTTTCAATCTCTGAAGACTGTGTCTCCGTTTTAGGAGGTTCTTGTACTTGATTTTCTTGAGATTTTTGTAATAATGTCCAAACGGTAACTGCAATTCCGATAATAACAACAGCTACTAGTACCTTCGGGAAAATTTGAAATACTTTTGATGATGAGGTATTCACTTCATTTCTTGCCCGCTTTACTCTCGAAAGTTGTTCAGGAATTGCTTCCTTTTGAGTTGTAGGTATTTCATGCTTGTATTCGTCAAAAATAATCTCAGGATCTAGTCCGACAGCTTCTGCATATTGTTTCACAAAAGCACGAGCATAAAATACACCAGGTAAGGCATCAAAGTTTCCATCCTCAACATTCTGTAAGTATCTTTTTTGAATTTTTGTGATATTTTGAAGCTCCTCTAACGAAAGGTTCTTCTCTGTTCGAGCCTCTTTAAGGCGTTGTCCTACTTCAGTCAATGATTACACCTACCATCTTAATTACAATTTGACCTTTACCTTCTTAAAAATGGCTGTCTTAGCATAAATTGTTATCTTTCATTAATACCTTAAAAATCAAAAGTTGAAAATGATGAATCACTAGGCATTTGCTGCTGTTCTACTACTTCATATGTGATTTCTTCATCTGGATCATTACGGAGCTCAATGATATAGTCAAAATCGTCTAACGTATATTCCGTTTCCCTCACAAATATATCAGGGTGCTCCACAACTTTTGTTGCAGGTAGCCTCATTATTTCCCTAACCAGCTGCCAGTGTCGTTCATTTGCTCTTCTTGTTGAAACAATACCATCAATGATGAATAAGTTTTCTTCATTATACTCATCCTCAATAAGCTGGCTTCTAATTGTTTGTTTTAGTAACGTAGATGAGACAAATAACCACTTCTTATTCGCACAAACACTAGCTGCGACAACAGATTCTGTTTTTCCAACACGTGGCATTCCTCGTATACCTACTAGTTTATGCCCTTCCTTCTTATACAATTCAGCCATAAAATCAACGAGTAAACCAAGTTCATCTCTTACAAAGCGAAATGTCTTTTTATCGTCAGCATCTCTTTGGATATATCTCCCATGTCTTACAGCTAGGCGATCACGAAGTTTAGGCTCCCTAAGCTTTGTAACGGTTATATTATCCATTGTTCGCAAGATTGATTCAAGTCTGAGGATTTGTTCCTCATTATCCGATAAAAGCAGCATACCTCTTCTCATATCTTCAACACCATTTATGGTGACGATATTAATGGAAAGCATGCCAAGCAATGAAGAGATGTCACCTAACAGTCCAGGTCGGTTAATATGTATTTCATATTCTAAATACCATTCCTTCTTCCCCACGTAGGTATCCACCTTTCATTTTCATATAGTTGTTTCTCATGTACATTCTACGCAATATGAAAGGGTATATCTTCATATTAGCCAAAATGTTCCTATGTAAGTCTATAATAAAGCATTTTATTTTAATATGAAAGTCTATGAAGAAACATTTACACATCCATAGCCTGATTCCACAAATTTTTTTTGACAAAAATAAAAAAAGAGGGGAAATTCCCTCTTTTTAGCGAGTACCATCGTTTTGTACTAATTTTAACATCATATTAGCAATTGCATGTTGCTCCTCAGGTGTTGCAACACTCCAAAGATCAGCAAGAACTTTTTCTTGCTCATTTTTTGGATCTACTTGCTTCGCTAAGTATCCACCAATTTGATATGCGAGATCATTTATTGTGCTTTGTTCCATACCCTCGTTTTGAGCATGGTGTAAGCGATCACCTAAAAAGTCTTTCCATTGTTCCCAGTTATCTAAAACAGACATAAAATTCCCTCCTTAAAATTGGTACAGTGTTATTTTGTCTGTTTCGTAAAAAATTATACAACCAGCTAAATTTGATATTATGTATACCATGCTCCATTCACTGACAAAATGTGGCCGTTAATATATGAAGCTTGATCTGACAGAAGAAACGTCACAACATTCGCAACTTCTTTTGGGTCCCCCATCCTTCCCATGGGAATATCTTGTTCCAACAAGTGCTTATCTTCTTCTCCTAAATTTGACAACATGTTCGTATTTATAGCGCCTGGAGCAATTCCATTTACACGAATGTTTGATGGAGCAACTTCTTTTGCTAATGCTTTTACAAATGTATTTTGTCCACCTTTTAACATGGAATATAATACTTCACAGGATGCACCAACATCACCCCAAACGGACGTTATCACGATGATGTTTCCAGCTTTCTTTTTTACCATTGAAGGAAGTAAAGTTTGAGTCAGCATAAATGGACTTGTACTGTGAAGCTGGACCATATCAGTTACTTCTGTTTCAGTCATATCTGTCATTAAGCCATAATAGCTGTTTCCACTATTTAAAATAAGATCATCAATCGGGTCATGAATTTGTGAAAGAAGTTTTTGAACACCATCTGACCTTGATAAGTCTGCTCCTACTAACGTGACCCTTTCATTACCGTATTTGTAGGCAAAGTCCTCTATATGCTTACTATTCTTATGATAGTGTAAATACAATTTATATCCCTGGTTAAGTAATTGAAAGGCAATAGCACGTCCTATTCCACCACTCGCTCCTGTCAATAAGGCCGTTTTATCATTCATTTCCTAAAACCCTCTTTTTAAAATAATCTCCTCAAAAATGAAAAAGAGAGGACTTTTGTATTGTCCATCTCTTTTAAGAGTATTGTCAAGTTACTTTGGCACAACTTGACATACCGTCATTCTTTCTTCTGCAATTAGATCGCTAGCACTATTCTCAATATCCGATATTGTTAAGGACTCTAATACCTTCACGACATCAAACATATTCATTTCATTGAATGAATACCTAGTAAATTGGTTTGCAATGTATTCTGGAGAGTTTAATGCACGCAAAAATGCTCCGATTTTCTTCTTCTTTACTCTCTCTAAATACTCTCCCGTGATCGTTTCCTTATAATTTACTAGCATATGTGAAAGAGTTTCCGCTAACTCATCTGGTTTCATCGTATCTCCACCAACAAGTCCAAAACCGAATTCATGCTCTTCCGTGTAATCATAAGCAAAGGTTTCATCAATTAGACCCGACTGATACAATTGCTCATAATTTTTCGAACTCTTCCCAAACAACATATCTAATAATACGTTAGTTGCTAGTTCATTACGTAATAATTCTTCACCTGATTTACCTGCATTTTTCACTTTCAAACCTACTAAACACTTTGAAGATTGAACTGCCATTTTTAGAACTGTTTTTTTCTCAGCGACAGCCTCTGGCTCTTCATCAAAAAACCGCTCTATTTCTTGCTGCTTCGTAAAATCTTTTTTTGCTTGATTTTCACGAATTTGATTCATAATCTGATCAGGGTTAACGGGACCAACAACAAATAATAGCATATTACTTGGATGATAAAACGTCTCATAGCAGGTATATAGCATATCCTTGGTGATTTTCGCTATGGAATCAATCGTCCCGGCTATATCTATTGATACAGGGTGATTTTTAAACATATTTTGAATAAGTCCAAAATATAATCTCCAGTCTGCGTTATCATCGTACATCGTAATTTCCTGGCCGATGATACCTTTTTCCTTTTCAACTGTCTTTTCTGTGAAATATGGCTCTTGAACAAAATCAATTAATGTTTCCAGGTTCAATTCAACATTTGATGTACTTGAAAACAAGTAGGCCGTCCTTGTAAAGGATGTAAATGCGTTTGCAGAGGCTCCTTGCTTACTAAATTGTTGAAAGACATCTCCGTCTTCCTTTTCGAATAGTTTATGCTCAAGAAAGTGGGCAATACCATCAGGAACATGGCTTTTCTCATTTTTCCCCGGCAATGAGAACTGATTATCAATGGAACCATACTTAGTTGTAAATGTAGCGTATGTTTTGTTAAATCCTTCTTTCGGAAGAATATAGACATTTAATCCGTTATCCATTTTCTCATGATACAGCTCTTCTTTTAATTGTTCAAACACTACCTTTTCCATTATACCTCCCCCTTTCCTTTTAAAAAATAGATGGTATCTAGCTCAATTTTCTCTGCAGCTTTTACGATATCCTCTTTCGTAACAAGATCAATATGTTGTAAATATTCTTTAATTGGATATGATTTATTTGACATTGCGTCATTGTATAACACTTCAATTAGTCCTCTTGAAGTATCAATTGTTTCAAGGATTTGGTTTTTGATTACTGCCTTTGTTTGCTCTATTTCCTTGTCACTAAAATCGCCTTGTTTCATAGCTTCCATTTGTTCCTTAATAATTGTAACAGCCTGTTCATAATTTTTTGCATCTACACCTGACATTACCATTAGCAGACCTTTATGACTTTCTACTCGAGATGCAGCATAATAGGCAAGGCTGGCTTTTTCCCTCACGTTTATAAATAATTTTGAATGTGAGAACGCACCATATATACCGTTTAATACTTGCAATGCAAAGTAATCAGGATCATCATACGTAATGTTCGTTCGATATCCAACATTCAGCTTTCCTTGTTTTACATCTTGTTCCTCAATTACTTCATTTTCATTGTCACGAGCTTGTATATTATTAGAAATTATAACAGGCGAGCGGTCTTCTAATTGAAACATACTCGAAATCTTATTCGTTAATGAAGCAGAATCTATATCACCTACAACATATAAATCAATACGGTCTTCTGCTAATGCTTTTTTATAATATGAAAACAATGATTCTGCAGTAATTGCCTCTACGTCTTCTTTTATTCCATTTACATGGAGAGAGTATGGCTCATTTTTACACATTTCTTCTACTAAACGAAGACTTGCATATCGCATTTTGTCATCAAAGACAGACTGTATTCGTTGTACAAGAGACCTTTTTTCTTGTTCAACAAAGGAAGAAATAAATGAATTTCCTTCCTTTGCAGGGCGAAGCAGTATATCAGCCAATAAGCTAAGAGCTTCTTCTAGCAGAGGTGTTTGATCTGATAAATATTTTTCATTCGCAACTTCCATTCGAACCGTAATAATATGGTATTCCCCTTTTTTAGATAAATCCACCTGCAAGGAAGCACCATATAGCTCATCCAAATATGTTCTTAGTGCAGAAGTGGTTGGGTACTTTTCAGTTGCACTTTGTAATACATACGGTAACAATGCTCTTTTCGTCACATCTTCCTTTGCTAATGGAGCTCTCATTTTCAAGACAATTGTATTGGTTTTGTATTTCTTTGTATCAACAACGTGGACTGTCATTCCTTTTATTACTTCTGATTTTTCTTGATCAAGCTTCACCTTTATTACCTCCTTTAATGGTAGGTTTGCCTAAAGAATAGTGTTTCTTTATCTGCATAAATTTAAACTATAACTACTATATCGTTAAAAAGGAATTTTTTACAAGTCATAACAACTAAGAAAATCTATCTAAAACCATACTCAAAAGAAGGAAGTCTTATGCATAATAAAAAACCTCAGTATTGACTGAGGTTTTCTTAAGCCTTATCTCTTACCTTTAATATATGGAGTACCTGATGCTTTAGGTGCGTCAGCTCTACCAACAAATCCAGCAAGAGCTAAGATTGTTAATACATAAGGTGCGATTGTTAAATAAATTTTCGGTATATCTTGTAATACAGGAATAGATTCCCCTGTAATACTTAATGATTGTGCAAGACCAAAGAATAATGCTGCTCCTAATGCTCCAAGTGGATGCCATTTACCAAAGATCATTGCTGCTAGAGCCATAAATCCTTGACCTGAAATGGTTCCTGCAGCAAAGTTACCAGAAATTGATGTTGCATAAACTGCTCCTCCAAGACCAGCAAAAACACCTGAAAGCACAACACCAATATAACGCATTTTATTAACATTTATCCCCATTGTATCCGCTGCCATTGGATGTTCCCCAACAGAACGTAGTCTAAGTCCAAATGGAGTCTTATAGATTACATACCATACTACAAATGCTAAGGCAATTGCAATGTAGGATGTTATATAAATACTCGAAAAGAAAATGTCACCGATTACTGGAATATCTGATAAAACTGGAATATCTTTTTTATAGATACGGTGATCGATAAAATCTGTTTGACCTTTATTAAAAATAAGCTTAATTAAGAATACCGCCAGACCAGCTGCTAAAAAGTTAATGGCAACTCCACTTACTGTTTGGTCAGCTCTGAATGAAATCGAAGCTACAGCATGAATCAGTGCAAATATTCCACCAACGATACCGGCGATTAAAATACCTAGCCAAGGAGCTGCATCTCCTAATGCGGCTTGAGTAAACAATGTTGTTAAGATTCCAGTAAATGCTCCAAATAACATTAAACCTTCTAAACCGATGTTAACAACACCCGATCTTTCACTAAAGACACCACCAAGTGCAGTTAAGATTAAAGGGGCAGCAGAGTAAATTGCGGCTGGTATAATGATAGCTAAAATATCAAGAAGTGACATCTATTTCCCCTCCTTACTAAAACGGGTAAAGAACCAACGAATAATATAACTAGATGCAACGAAGAAAATAATTAATGCTATAACAATCTCTACAAGCTCAGTTGGAACAAAGGCAGCAGATTGCATGGTTAATGCACCAATTTTGAGTCCAGCAAACAGTAAAGCTGCAAGAATAACTCCAAATGGATTATTTGCTCCTAATAAAGCAACTGCGATTCCGTCAAAACCTTGTCCAGTAAATCCGCCATTGATCGTCATATACTGGTAAGTACCAAGACCTTCCATACTACCCGCAACCCCAGCGAATGCACCGGAAATTGCCATTGATAAGATAATATTTCTTGAAACGTTCATACCTGCATATTGTGAAGCATGTTGGTTAAATCCAACTGCTTTAAGTTCATATCCTTTGGTTGTTTTTTCAAGTAGGAACCACATGATAATAGCTCCGATAATTGCCACAATAAATCCGTAATGTAGGCGTGAGAATTGTGTAAGTTCCATTAAGAATTCTGAAGATAAAGAAGCTGATTCTTTAATAGTTCCAGTTCTTTCACCAGGAACGAGTAAATATGTTCTTATTAAAGCATTTGTTACGTGTAAAGCAACATAGTTCAACATAATTGTTACAATAACTTCATGAACCTTAAGTTTTGCTTTTAGCAAACCAGGGATGAAACCCCAAATCGCACCAGCCAATGCAGCTGCAAGGATTGCTAAAGGAATGTGAACAATTGCTGGAAGGTCAAATGCAATACCTACCCATACAGATGCTAGCCATCCTACAAGTAATTGTCCTTCTACCCCAATATTAAATAGTCCAGTTCTAAATGCAAATGCTACAGCTAGACCAGATAAGATTAGGGGTGTCATTGCTCTTATTGTTTCACCAATTTGATACGAATCACCAATAATTCCATCTAATAGCGATACATAACCAAGTATAGGGTCATATCCACTTACAAGCATGATAATTGCCCCGGCCAACAGACCTAAAATGACAGCAAAAACTGGTACCACTATATGAAAGAAACGCTCATTTTTCATCATTTTTTGCATCATGCGTCACCTTCTCTCTTTCTCTTACCGCCTGCCATTAACTTACCAAGTTCTTGCTCGTTCGTTAATTTAGGATCGACGACATCAACAATTTTACCTTCGTAGATGACGGCAATACGGTCACTAACATTTAATACTTCATCAAGCTCTAAAGAAACTAATAAGACACCTTTTCCTTTATCACGTTCTTCAATTAGTTTAGAATGGATAAATTCAATTGCTCCTACGTCTAGTCCACGAGTAGGTTGTGCTGCAATTAATAGGTCTGGACTACGGTCAACCTCACGAGCAATAATTGCTTTCTGTTGGTTACCACCAGATAATGCACGAGCCGGAGTGTGTTGACTTGGCGTACGCACATCAAATTCTGCAATAAGATTCTTTGCTTTTTCACGAATAGACTTAAAGTTTAAGATTCCTCTCTTTGAGAAAGGCTGCTTGTAATAGGTTTGTAGTACCATGTTATCACCAATCGAATAATCAAGTACCAGGCCGTGTTTATGACGATCTTGAGGAATATGTCCTATACCTGTTTCTGTAATTTTACGCGGTGATAAACCAACTATATTCTTATTCTTCAATTCAATCGTTCCAGATGCTGCTTTTCTTAAACCTGTAATGGCCTCAATCAGTTCAGTTTGTCCATTACCATCGACTCCTGCTATTCCTAGGATTTCACCGCGCTTAACCGTCAAGCTTAATCCATTGACTGCAGGAACATTTCTAGCATCATTCACGACTAAGTTATCAATCTTTAAAACTTCGTCCCCGACTTTTGCATCAGTCTTTTCGGTTTTAAAGTTAACTGCTCGTCCTACCATCATTTCAGCTAATTGGTCAGGATTTGTTTCGGAAACAGTAACTGTACCAATTCCCTGCCCTTTACGAATAACTGTACATTGATCACACACTTCCATAATTTCTTTTAACTTATGTGTAATTAAGATGATAGATTTCCCTTCTTTTACAAGCTTCTTCATAATTTGGATTAATTCTGATATCTCCTGTGGAGTTAAAACAGCTGTAGGTTCATCAAAGATTAAAATTTCTGCACCACGATATAACGTTTTAAGAATTTCAACACGTTGTTGCATTCCTACAGAGATGTCTTCAATTTTTGCATATGGATCTACTTTTAATCCATATTGCTCAGAGATCTTTTGAACCTCTTCTGCAGCTTTGGCAATGTTGATTCTTCCTCCAGAGGTAGGTTCATTACCAAGGATGATATTTTCTGTAACCGTAAAATTCTCAACCAGCATGAAATGCTGATGAACCATCCCAATTCCGAGCTCATTCGCAATGTTAGGATCTGTGATTTTCACAGGTTTTCCTTTTACACGGATTTCACCTTTCTCAGGCTGGTATAAGCCAAACAGAACATTCATTAAAGTCGATTTTCCGGCTCCATTCTCTCCTAATAGAGCATGAATCTCACCTTTAGCCAGTCTTAATGTAATGTTGTCATTCGCTACGATGCCTGGAAACTCTTTACGAATATTGAGCATCTCAATAACATATTCCAACATAATCACTCCTAAAATAGCATGAATAGTATAATTCCATATTTCAAACAAACTTGGGAAAGCTCGTTTTGTAACGGAAAAGATATAGTTCTTCTTACCTATTAAAAGTAAGAAGTAAAAGGTTAAGCACGGTAGATTAACCTTTTACGTCCAACTTCTATATTCTTTACGAGATATAAGGGAAAAATAAAGGCTAGTATGGATGTACTAGCCTTTATTTAAGTAAATTATTTCTTTAAGTACTCTTCGTACTCTTCATCTGTAGCAGGAACTTTAATGTCTCCAGCAAGGATTTTTTCTTGGAATTCTTTAACTAATGCTAAAGATTCTTCAGATACGTTTTCTTGAGAAGGAGCAATACCGATACCTTCGTTATCTAAACCGAACTCAACGATTGTTCCACCTGGGAATTTGCCTTCCATAGCCATCTTAGATACTTCATAAACTGCTGTATCTACACGCTTAACCATTGAAGTTAATGTTACGTTCTCTGGCATACCTTCTTCGTGTTGGTCTTTATCAACACCGATTACCCATACTTTTTGACCTTGCTTAGCACGGTTTTTTGCTTCCGTGAATACACCGTTACCAGTTCCACCAGCAGCATGGTAAATAATATCGATATTTTGGCTGTACATTGTGTTAGCAATTTGAGATCCTTTTTCAGGAGCATTGAAATCTTCAGCATATTGAACTACGATTTCAGCATTTGGATTAGCAGCCTTTACACCAGCTTTGAATCCGTTTTCGAATTTCTTAATAAGTTCACCTTCAACTCCACCGATGAATCCAACTTTACCAGTTGTAGATTGCTTACCAGCGATTAGTCCTACTAGGAATGAACCTTCATGTTCTTTAAAAGTAATGTTTGCAACGTTAGGTAAGAAATCACCATTATCGTCTGTTACAACCATATCAACGATTGCAAGGTTTGCATCTTTTTGTTGTTGAGCAACCTTTTTAACATCGTCTCCTAAAAGGAAACCGATACCATAAACTAGGTTGAAGTCTTCACGAACTAATGCGTTTAAGTTTGGTGCATAATCTGTTGCAGCAGAAGATTGAAGGTACTTGAAACCTTTTCCTTCTTCCATGTTATTGTCAGCTCCAAATTGCTTTAAGCCTTCCCATGCAGATTGGTTAAATGACTTGTCATCTACCCCACCTGTGTCAGTAACCATTGCTACTTTGAAATCAGCAGCTTTTTCTTTACCGCCAGCACCTTGAGTGCTTTCTTCCTTTTCTCCTGCGCCACAAGCACCTAAAATCGTACTAGCTGCAAGAAGAAGAGAAAGTGCTACACCATACTTACGTTTTTTCATTCTCTTTACCCCCTAATTTTGTTTTAATCTATTGTCATTTTATAATGACCGAAATCGTTTACAAAACTTTCTTAGCGTTTCTGGACCTCACCTCCTTAAAATGTACTGAAACAAAAGAAATTATTATACTCGTTTTCTGAGTACGTGAAAGCTAAACTTATCTGCTCTAAAATAATTTAATGAGAATAGAACAGGTACATCATTTTGATCAAAATGCATTTGTTTAAGTAATAGCAGTGCTGTTTCAGGTTCACATTCTAATATAGGTGAAATTTTCTCATGGTATCCAAGAGGCTCTATATGCACTACTGCATGGGATATGTATCGTCCCTCTAATTCTAGTAAGTGCAATAACGACTCCACATCATGATTAAAACCATTTGTAGGTAAATAGTCGCTTGGTATCTTGTCAATACAATAAACAACGGGTTCTCCGTCTGCAGTTCGTACACGTTCTACTAACAAAATCTCATCATCGATAGAGCAATGGAACCTTTTAATATCTTCATCAGTAGGACCTTGCTCTGATGAGGATAGGAAAATAGTCCCCGCCTTCTTTCCAGCTTGAATAATCATATCTGTTACAGAGTTTAATTGTTCAATTCCGGATGAGAATAATGGCTTAGCATTTACAAACGTACCGACACCATGTCTACGAATGACAACGTTTTCTTCTTCGAGTATACGAAGTGCTTCTCGCAAGGTTGCACGGCTTACTCCTAATTGCTTAGCTAAATCAAATTCCGAAGGAAGCTTCTCTTTTTCAGCATAGATTCCTTTTTCAATATCGCCTTTTAGCCTATCAATAACTTGTAAGTATAGATGCCGATTGTCTGACTTAATCGTCATATAAAGCCTCCTAAGTAAAAAGATTGATAAGCAAACTGGAGGTACAAATAGGTATGATGTCTTACATGTGTACTCCTCTAATCGAAATTACTATAACACTTTTTTCGTCAGAAATAAATAGAATTTATATAAAAATTGTCGAAACGTAGTGAAAATTATTTTAAAAAGTGAATATTGGAAACTCAACCCACTATTTGGAAATGAAAACCCTCACATTTCAAATTTTCAGAATCTACTACATAAAAAAAGAGGAGGTTCCCCCCCCTGTCAAGATGTTGCTTCTTCATTTGATTTTGTCATTAACACTTCTCTCGGTTTACTTCCTTCGTATGGGCCAACAATTCCTCGTTCCTCCATCGCATCAATTAAACGCGCCGCCCGGGTGTAACCTATTCTGAACCTGCGCTGTAGCATAGAAACAGAAGCAGTTTGCATTTCCAAGACAAGACTTACTGCATCGTCGAATAATTCGTCCTCTACAACAGCATTAGATGTTGGTGCATCTGTTGGAATCATATCCTCTTGATATTGTGCTTTCTGTTGAGATATTACAAAATCAACAATATCTTCTACCTCTTGATCAGATAGGAACGCACCCTGGACTCTTACTGGCTTGGACATTCCAGCTGGCAAAAATAACATATCCCCTCGGCCAAGTAACTTCTCTGCACCACCCATATCCAGAATGGTTCTTGAATCAGTCTGAGAAGATACACTGAATGCTATTCTTGAAGGTATATTCGCTTTAATAACACCAGTAATTACGTCAACAGATGGTCTTTGAGTTGCAATAATCAGATGTATTCCTGCAGCACGAGCCATTTGTGCCAATCTTGTAATTGCATCTTCGACATCAGATGATGCGACCATCATTAAGTCAGCAAGCTCGTCTACAATAACCACAATAAAAGGCAATAACGGTTGCTTCACTTCTTCTTCATGATTTTGCCTCTTAATATATTCGTTATATCCCTCGATATTTCTTGTACCTGTATGAGAGAAAAGCTCATATCTTCTTTCCATCTCAGATACAACTTTTTTCAAGGCTTGTGATGCCTTTTTAGCATCTGTTACGACAGGTGCTAATAAATGTGGGATGCCGTTATACACATTTAGCTCTACCATTTTAGGGTCAATCATCATCATCTTCACTTCGTGTGGCTTTGTTCGCATTAGGATACTAGTGATGATTCCGTTAATACATACACTCTTCCCACTACCAGTTGCCCCGGCAACTAACAAATGTGGCATCTTATTTAATTCAGCAAGCACAGCTTCTCCTGAGATATCACGGCCAAGACCGATCAATAGCTTTGAATCCTTGCCTGAAACGTGTGGTGCTTCAAGTACTTCTCTCAATGTTACCATTGAAACTTCTTCATTTGGCACTTCAATCCCAATTGCAGATTTGCCCGGGATTGGTGCTTCAATACGAATGTCTTTCGCAGCAAGTGCCAATGCTAGATCATCACTTAAATTTACAATTTTGCTAACCTTTACACCTACTGCCGGGTAGACCTCATATTTTGTTACCGCAGGGCCTAGATGCACCTTCTTTACACTTGCTTTTACACCGAAGCTTTCGAATGTACGTTCAAGCTTTTTGATATTTGTTCGAATTAATTCATTGTCATGTCCACTTTTCCGATTGTTTGGTAATGAGAGAATATCAAGAGACGGTAGTAAGTAACTTAAATTTTCTTCCTCTATAAACGCGGCTTGTGGTATAGGGTCATCCTCAACTTCAGTATCCTCTTGTTTCACAGTCTTCTTTGTTGGACTATTCTCATCTGATTCCTCATCTATCTTACTATGATCCTGAAAGTTTGAAATGATTGGTTGTATCATCACTTCTTCTTCTTCCGGTTCAATTGTTATTTCTTCACTTTGACTATCCTTTTGTGTCACTGACTGTTCTTTTTTCTTTCTAGCTTTTGCACGAGAGTTTGTTTGTTTACTACTAATGTTATTTCCCCACTCTTTTATATCTCTACTGAACGCAAAAAATTGTTCCTTAATAAAGGTAAGTACAGGTGTGACAATTCTTACAACTACATCCATAAGTGACCTACCTGTAACTAAAATAATACCGATCACCATGAAAAGTAACGCAATCAGTTCTGTGCCTTTTGCGGCAAACAGAACATGAAACATAGCAAATAATACGGCACCAATCATACCTCCACCAATATCATTGGTTTTCGTTTCTCCTGTTGTCTCCATCCAAAATAGTTCCCATGTATTTCGAATTACAGATGGTTCTTTAAATACACCATCTTTAATAAGTAAATCAAATAAGTTTACATGACTGAACAATAACAAAGCCGAAATAATGAAATATATTCCGATAAATCTTTGTGAAAAAATATACGGATGCTTTCGTTTCCAAATATAATATACAGATAGTACAAGTAATGATAAAAGTAATAACATATACCATTCACCCATGAAAAAGCGAGTGATCGTTGTTAATAGTTGTCCAACTACGCCAAGTCCTGAAATTCCAATACATGTCATGGCAAATAGAGTAAGTCCAGCTAGCTCAAACTTTAAGGTCTGTTTCCACTCCTGTTTCTTCTTTTTCTGTCGTTGTTTCGGCTTTGCCATTTTTTACACCTCAGTTTAAATATGTATAACAATATAAGTAGATCAATTTTATTTGAAGTTTAATTGTTGTCTCTTGATTATAAAGCCTTTTCCACAATTTAAAAAGAGATATTAGCCATATCTTATGTTAACTAACACTACAAATCATATATTTAAAAGGTAGTCTTCAAGAGACGTTCTTTTTGTAAAACTTTGTTTTTCAATGTTAGTCATTAACTAAAATATTCTTTTAATCGATAAAACAGGATATGGGCTCTAATTCATTGACGAAATGATTCCACGATAAAGATTCAATATTTTTCTTTTTTGTATACGAAGTAATTCACATGAAAAAAAGAGCAAATGATTGCTCATAAGCTCTTTAGGAAAGTTTGATTGTCATACCAGGCGAATAGTCTGCAGATAAATAATGCTCTGGATTTGTACTTAATAAGCGTACAATTCGATATTCGTATTCTTCATTTCGTTCTACTATCATTGAAACACCATTTACTTCAACACATTGTTGATTTTCAAATAGATTTGTCTCTACTGGATAGACAAGTTCATTCGGCATGATTGTATACAGGATCACTGAAGCATCTTCCCTTCTTGACTGGAAAGTCCTCTTTGTTCTATAAGTTCATTTAATTTGGCAATGGCCTTGCCAATACCTCCAACTTCATTAATAAGACCATATTTCACTGCATCTTCACCAACTACATTGGTGCCAATATCCCTAGTTAAGTTCCCTTTTGACAGCATGAGTTCTTTAAATCGATCCTCAGTAACGTTGGAGTGTTTTGTTACAAATCTCACGACACGATCTTGCATCTTATCTAAATACTCAAATGTTTGCGGCACACCAATTACAAGTCCAGTTAATCGAACTGGATGAATCGTCATAGTGGCTGTTTCGGCAATAAAAGAAAAATCTGTTGAGACAGCAATAGGAACACCAATAGAATGACCTCCACCTAGAACAATAGAAACTGTCGGTTTTGAAAGTGAAGCGATCATTTCTGCAATGGCAAGACCTGCCTCTACATCACCGCCAACTGTATTCAAAATAATGAGCAATCCTTCTATTTTAGGATTCTGCTCGATTGCCACGATTTGAGGGATGAGATGTTCATATTTGGTCGTTTTGTTTTGGGGAGGAAGTTGAATGTGTCCCTCTACTTGCCCTATAATCGTCAGTACGTGTATTTTAGAGTCATTTGCTAATTGTGGTATGTTGGTTTGTCCTAATGCTTGTATTTTATCTAGTATGCCTTCCTTTGGTTCTTCTTTTTTTTCCTGTTCCTGTTCATTCATTTGTCCAGACATGATTTCGTTCTCCATTGAATGGAATTCCCCTTTCAAACAATAAGATAAACTTAGTATGAACTCTTCTACCAATTTCATTCCAATGATAATAACGATTGAAGATGGGCACATTCCTTATTTCTAACTTTATCACCTTGAATTCGATGACATTATTAACTCAGCAAAAGAAGGTACCCACCTAGAATCATTTATCATTAAAACAGATCAAAAAGGCCTAACTCTACGACTTACAGTAGAGTTAGGCCTCTTCATTAGATTTCCATGATGATTGGTAAAATCATCGGTCTGCGCTTTGTCTTTTCATAAAGGAACTGGTTTAATGAATCACGAATATTTATTTTTAGTGATGACCAATCTACAATTTGGTCTTGAATACATTTTTGCATAATCCCCTTGACTAGGTCTGTTGCGTCTACTAATAGTTTTTCTGACTCTCTTACATAAACAAAACCTCTTGAAATAATTTCAGGACCAGCAATAAGCTCATTTCTTGACCTACTTAGCGTAACTACCACAACTAGTATGCCGTCTTGTGACAATAATCTGCGATCTCTTAAGACAATATTTCCGATATCACCAATACCGAGACCGTCAATCAGTACATTCCCTGCATACACTTTTGATCCATAGGTTGCTTCACCTTTATAGAAATCCACTGCTTCGCCTTTGTCTAAAAGAAATATATGATCTTCCGGAATTCCAATAGATTGTGCAACTTTTGAATGGGCTTTTTGCATTCTGTATTCACCATGAATAGGAATAACATATTGAGGCTTCATTAAGTTCAACATTAGTTTAATATCCTCTTGGCTACCATGTCCAGATACGTGCATTTTGTTCTTTCCTGACACAACGGTTGCTCCTGCACGATATATTAAATCGACTGATCTTGCAATACTAATTTCCGTAGCCGGAGTTGGAGCAGCTGCTAAAATCACAGTATCTCCTTTTGTCACTTGTATTTGCTTATGAGTACCCTTTGCAATCTTAGCAAGTGCACTTACTGGTTCACCTTGACTGCTTGAAGTTACGATAATCATTTCACGTGGAGATAATTTTGAAATCTCATTAAAAGAGACCACAACGTTCTCTGGTAAAGTTAAATATCCAAGATTTTGAGCAATCTCAACCATACGTTGAATCTTCGCACCAACGAATGCAACTTTCCTGCCACTTTCTGCAGCTGCCTGAAGCAAACCTTGAGTGCGTTGAATATTGGTTGCATACGTTACGACGACTACTCGCCCAGATGCCTTATAAAACGCCTCACTAAATTCCTGACCAACTTGTTGTTCAGAACCGGAAAACCCTGGTTTCTCAGCATTTATGCTGTCTGAAAGTAGACAGAGTACCCCTTTATTCCCAATTCGGGCCATTTTATCTAAATCTGAACCAAAAAGATGTGCAGAAGTTGGATCAAATTTATAATCTCCTGTATGTACAACCGCCCCTTGTGGTGTATCAATAATTACACCAACAGAACCAGGTATGCTATGTGTTGTTCTAAAGAAGCTAATAGATATTCCATCAAAGTTTAAATTACTTTCATGTGTAATTTCATGAAGTGCATACGGAGTATTCACTCCTTCTAACTCCTCTTTTACTAATTGAAGTGTAAATTTAGTGCCATACACCGGTACATTTAATTTTCGTAATATGTAAGGCAATGCACCAATATGTTCCTCATGACCATGTGTTAAAAAAATACCCTTAACCTTTTCCTTGTTGTCAACAAGGTAAGTTATATCTGGTATTACCATATCAATACCTAACATTTCATCTGCTGGAATCATTAATCCAGCATCAATCACAAAAATTTGACTATTTGTTTCAAGAACATACATGTTCTTGCCAATTTCCCCAACTCCACCCAGGGCAAAGATTTTTACTTTATCTGTTTCTCTTGTACTCACTGTCATATCCTCCTATGTCCTTTAGAAAAAAACGTATTCCTCTATCCATATGAAATAGAGTTGAGCTTTGTTTTTCTTTACCATTTCCTATAATTCTTATTTAAAAATCTTTTTAATTAAGGCTCTATTAAACAATGTTGTTCTTTAGCCAATTCAATCACACAAATATCCCTAATCATCAACGTACTGATTTTGTTGAGCCACATGAAATATCTTAAAAGCTCTTTTATTGATACTAAAGAGTGGATTGCTTGCTCTAACACAGCCTTAACTAAATATATTTAATAACATACCATCATCCATAAAAATACAGCTTTTAGATGTGGTGAAATAGTTCTTAAGAAGAAATATAGATTCGAGCCAGTTACATAAGCCCCACTGCCTATACTGTCATCGAGTCATAATAGTCCGTACAATAGCTTATCCACATTATAACTGAAGAAAGAATTGGAATACAAGTTAAATAATAGAAAGAAAAACATGGATGACTGATTTTATTGGTTCATTTTATTTCAATAACTGCCACAAATAGTAGAAAAAACAGCCAAAAGGCTGTTTTTAAAGGATTGGTTTAATAGTTGACACTAATGTATTTCGTTCTTGTTCATTTAACGGGACAAGTGGTAACCTAACGGATCCAACATCCAGCCCTTTAAGTTGTAGAGCAGTCTTTACAGGCGTTGGACTTGGCGCTTTGAAAAGTGCCTTCATCATGGGTAGAAGTTTTTGGTGTTCTTTTGCTGCTTCTTTATAGTTACCTGATTCAAAATTAGCAATCATCGCTTGCATTTCATTGCCCATTATATGGGATGCTACGGAAACTACTCCAGCTCCTCCAATTGCAAGTACTGGGAGTGTAATTCCATCATCTCCACTATATAATACAAACTCATCTGGAGTATTTGCTATAATTTCAGTCATTGCATCTAAATCACCACTAGCTTCTTTCACTGCTACCACATTTGGAATTTCAGCTAATCGAACGATTGTTTCAACTGACATATTGACAACTGATCTTCCCGGTATATTGTACAGCATTACTGGAAGTTTCGTTGATTCAGCAATTGTCTTAAAATGTTGATACATTCCGTCTTGGCTAGGCTTATTGTAATAAGGAGCAACAAGCATGATGGCGTCGACACCGGCTTCCTCAGCCTTTTTCGTTAAATCAATGGATTGTCTTGTATTGTTACTACCCGTTCCCGCTATAACTGGAACTCTCTTATCGACTACTTTCACAACATGCTTAAATAACGCAACTTTTTCTTCTGATGTTAAGGTTGGTGATTCACCAGTAGTACCTGCAACTACTAATGAGTCTGTACCGTTGCTTATGAGATAGTTTACAAGTTGGGTCGTCTTTGCAAAGTCAATGTTACCTTTCGTATCAAAAGGCGTCACCATTGCTGTAGATACTTTTCCGAAGTTCATGTAAATCCTCCTAATGAAATTTATTCATTTTCTTCCTCTGAAAGTTGAAAGGCAGTATGCAGAGCATTAACAGCTTCCACGAGATTATCTTCTTTCACCAATACCCAAATTGTTGTATTGCTGTCAGCTGATTGCAGAATTTGAATTCCATTTTCTGATAGTGCTGTTACAATCTTAGATGTAACACCAGGAACTCCATTAATTCCGGCGCCAACCGCGGATACCTTTGCACAATTTCTTGTTACAACGGGTTCATAGCCAATGTTGCCTAGAATATCAATTGCTTTATCTGTATTCTCACCAGAAACAGTATACACAACTTCTGTAGGTGTTATGTTAAAGAAGTCGACACTAATTTCAGCGCTTGCCATTGCCTTAAATACTTCTTTTTGTGTATCGTAATGTCCTTCTTTTGAAAAGACTTTAATTTGTGTCACATCTGAAACATGTGCAATACCGGTAATAAGACGATCTTTAAACTCTACTCCTAATTTAGCTTCGTTTAACGACGTCACTAGAGTACCTTCTGATTTTGAATATGTTGATCTAACTCTCATTGGTATTTTTCCGTGCATTGCAATTTCTACAGCTCGAGGGTGAATGACCTTTGCTCCTTGATATGCCATATTGCATATTTCTGTATACGTCACGACGTTAATTGGTCGTGCATCTTCTACTATACGGGGATCTGCTGTCATAACCCCTTCAACATCTGTGAATATATCTATCCACTCAGCATTTAACGCAACACCTAAGGCAGATGCTGATGTGTCACTGCCACCTCGGCCTAATGTTGTAACATCACCATTTTTAGATACTCCCTGGAAGCCTGCTACTACCACTACGTCAAACTCGTTAAGCAATTCCCTTAGTTCATCACATTCCATATCAATGATCTTAGCATGCTGGTGGTCATTGTTCGTTCTAAAGCCAGCCTTTGATCCGGTAATTGCTGTTGCTTTTATACCCGTTTGATTTAATTCATTTGAAAAAACAACGGAAGATATTACTTCACCACAAGAAACTAATAAATCATATTCACGCTTGCTAACAATACCTTTCGTCCCGTTTACTAGTCCAAGCAGTGTGTCCGTAGCATATGGATCTCCTTCTCTCCCCATTGCTGATACAACAGTTACAACTTTATATCCTTCACTTAATGCATCCTGAATGTGTCCGATCGCATATTTGCGACTATCTTCATTCTTTACTGAAGTTCCACCGAACTTTTGTACGATTATTTTCATCTCTCCACCTCGTCTTTTGCCTGAGGATCAAAGAAAGGGAGAATACATCTCCCTACTTAACTAACCCAAGCTTCACTAAGCTTTCAGCAATTTGGACTGAGTTCCAAGCTGCACCTTTTAATAAATTATCTGAAACCACCCACATGTGGAAACCTTTATCATCTGTCAGATCTTTACGAATTCGGCCAACAAATACGTCATTTTTACCAACTGCATGAGCAGGCATCGGATAAATCTGTTCATTAATATCATCTTGCAGAGTAACACCGTCAGCAGTAGCTAACAATTCTTGTATCTCTTTAGCGGTTACGTTTGATTTTTCAATCTCAACAAACACACTCTCAGAATGTCCTGTTGCAACCGGAAGACGGACACACGTTGCTGCAACCGGTATATCTGCTTCCATGATTTTTTTCGTTTCATTAATCATTTTCATCTCTTCAAAAGTAAAGCCATTATCTTGAAACTTATCTATTTGAGGAATTGCATTGAATGCAATTTGATATTTCTTTTTATCTGAACCAACAGGTAAAATTGATGGAGTATGCTCTTCCCCGTTAATCAATGCTTTTGTTTGGTTCATTAATTCATCAACAGCGGCTGCTCCAGCACCAGAAACTGCTTGATAAGTCGATACGATAATTCTCTTTAGGCCATATGCCTTGCGAATTGGTTCTAATGCAACAACCATTTGAATGGTAGAGCAATTTGGATTTGCAATAATTCCATTATGGTTATGAAGTGCATGCTCGTTAACTTCAGGAACCACTAAAGGTGTGTTTTCATCCATTCTAAACGCACTCGTATTATCTACTACAATTGCTCCGCGCTTAACTGCCTCAGGAGCAAGTACTTTGGAAACAGATCCTCCGGCACTAAACAATGCAATTTGAACACCTTCAAAGCTTTCAGGTGTTGCCTCTTGCACAACAACTTCTTCACCTTTAAACATAACCTTTTTACCAGCTGAACGCTTTGATGATAGAAGTGTTAATTTTGATATAGGAAAATCTCTAGTTTCTAGAGTTTTTATCATTTGTTCTCCAACTGCACCTGTTGCACCAACAACTGCAACATGAAAACCTTTATTCATTATATATTCCCCTTCCAATAACTAATCAAAAATTAAATGCCAAGCCAATGAAGGAGAAAACGGCTTAGTCTCTCCTTCAATTATTACATATAATTGTATCATATCGATTCGTTTTAGAAGAGTATATTTTTCTATTCCTCATCTAAAAATCGTTCTACAATAACTGGCTGAACTTGCTTTCCTTCTAGAGCTGCTAACACAGTATCGTGCAGACTCTCCATTCTAGCAACCATTGAGTTTGGTTTCTTATCAGGTGCGTCTTGACCAAATGGAATGAAATAGATGTTTTTCGTTGCCATTAATCTCATTAAATTTACCCCATTAAGACCAAGTGCATCGTTAGTGGATATACCGAGAACGACTGGCTTTCCGTTTCTCAATGTTGCTTTTGCTGCCATTAATACAGGGCTATCTGTCATTGCATTGGCAAATTTACTCATAGAATTTCCTGTGAGTGGAGCAACAATCATGCAATCTAGTGGAATTTTAGGACCAAGTGGTTCAGCTCCTACGATTGAGTCAATAATTTTGTTTCCTGTAATTTCTTCTAATTTTGCTACCCAATCTTCCCCTTTACCAAATCTAGTATTTGTGTTCATTACTGTATGTGTAGCAACAGGAAGGACTTCTGCCCCCTCGTCAATTAGCTTTTGCAATTGTGGCATAACTGCATCATACGTACAATGTGAACCTGTTAAACCAAACCCAATTCTTTTTCCTTTTAAAGACGTCATCATTCACTTCCCCTTTCTACTCAATAGATCTTCCCTAAGCAACTGTGCCATCACATTCGCAACAATTTGGCCAGCGGTTTTCGGTGCAACTACTCCTGGAAGTCCTGGTGCCAAGAGTGCTTTAATTCCTCTTTTTTCGGCATATCTAAAATCAGTACCACCAGGTTTCGAAGCTAAATCAATGATTAACGTGTTAGGCAGCATTTTTGAAATCACACTTGATGTTACAATGTGGTGAGGAATCGTATTGATACATATATCAATATCTGCTACTTCTTCTTCCAACCTATCTAGGTGAAATGGCTTCATTCCCATCTCAAATACACGAGCAAGATGCTCACTTTTTCTTGCTCCAACCTTCACATTTGCACCTAATGCGTCAAATGTTCTCGCTACACTAAAGCCAACCCGGCCTAACCCTAAAACTGCGATCCTAGAATTGTGAATCGTTATATCTGTATGTTGAATTGCCATCATAATCGTTCCTTCTACTGTAGGAATAGAATTGTAAATGGCCACATCATCACGTTCAAATAACTTAACTAGCTTCCGTTTTGTTGAATTTATTATATTGTCTAAATACTGGTTACTGATACCAGAGTAAATGGTACAATGCTCTGGAGTTTTTGCAACAAGTTCTTCAGTAAATACGACCGTTTCATTTGAGAAGATTGTATCTACTTCACCTTCACTATTTGCTCCTGATGCAGGAAGAATAATGGCATCGATGGTTGAAAAATCAACTTCATTGATTTGATCCTTCGATGCACCCGTAAAATTATGATCAAGCTGATCAAAGCCAATTAATGATAGCTTTGCATCCAGCTCTGTTAGCTTCTTAATCACTTCAAGCTGTCTTGCATCTCCACCAATAACTGCAATATGCAATCCAGTTAACATGGTTTTATTCACCTTCTTTTTGTAGTGTGGCAAATTAGTACTAAAACCGAGTAACACTCTCTTACTCACACATCTTATGTAAGCAAATAAAATTAGGTGAATGATTGAAAGTCTTTTCAACCAATTAAATGTGCCGACAAGAAAAAAGACTCTCCATTTAAATGGAAAGTCCCTTGAGTTATTTATGTTTCGGTTCATACAAACTCTGGTAAGAGTGCTCTTCAGGTATATCTATAATAATCATATCCGTCCCAATTTTCTTTATGTGATGCCATGGTACCTTTATCTCGGATCCTTGCTTTCTAAAACCGAACCACTTAATAGTTGGAATAATAAACGCTTTAATGTGACCAGTTGTTTCGTCAATCTCCAAATCGGTTTGCCCTAGTATACCTAATCTCTCTGCTTTTTTTAAATCAACAATCTCTTTGCCGCTTAATTCACTAAGTCTCATTGATTAAATCCCCTCCTAAGTGGACTGTCTCTTACTTACAATTGTATCGACAGCTAGGCAAAAAAATACCTACAGATTTTACGTCTGTAGGCATTTCATTCAGATTAAGATAAAGATGCTGGTAAATTACCGTCTGGGCTAACGAGTGAAACAGAAGGTGCTGTACTAAATAATTTTCTTCCTAAATCATTTACGGTCTCTTCTGTTACCTCATTAATACTTTCAAGTATTTCATCTAGTGAACGATGCTGCTTTAAAAGTAGCTCGTTCTTCCCATTCCTGCTCATACGGCTATTCGTACTTTCTAAACTCAGCATTAAGTTACCTTTAATCTGTTCTTTACTATTTTGCAGTTCTTTTGCTGTGATTCCTTTATCCATTAAGGTTTCCAGTGTATTTTGAATGGTTTCATATAACACATTTAATTGCTGGCTACCTGTACCACCGTAAACGGTTAACATCCCACCATCTTTGTAAGATGAATGATAGGAATAAACTGAATACGCTAGCCCACGTTGTTCACGGACTTCTTGGAAAAGGCGGCTGCTCATACTT
The DNA here is from genome assembly GCA_008364785.1 of Bacillus sp. BGMRC 2118. GTDB lineage: Bacteria > Bacillota > Bacilli > Bacillales > SA4 > Bacillus_BS. Next base: position 88,844 of record VTTJ01000005.1, read on the forward strand.
CCACCTAGTACATTATTTAATACAATTAAACTGTATATATCCTTATGTCCCACCGGCAACCCTTCGTAACCTAAACACAGATGTGCTTGTTCTGTATCCTTTTTACGAGATAGCTTTTCACTGTGAAATGATGGGGCCACTGTTTCTTTAGGTGTAGCTGTAGATTCAAACTCACCAAAATAATTTTCTATTTCTTTAATAAAAGACTCATCAATGTTACCTGCTACTGAAACCACAACATTTTCAGGAATATATGTTTCCTTCATATATTGACGCAGGCTGTCGCCATTAAACGTTGATAAGGTTTCTTCAGTCCCAAGAATAGGATAGCCTAGAGAGTGATCCTTATATGTAGCACGACTGAGTAGGTCATGAACGATATCATCAGGAGTATCTTCATACATTTTTATTTCTTCATATACTACATTCTTTTCTTTTTTTAGTTCTTCTTCATCGAATGTAGAGTTAAAGAACATGTCAGCGAGTACTTCTAAAGCATAATTGGAATGATCGTCTAACACTTTTGCATAGTAGCACGTATATTCTTTAGAAGTGAATGCATTAACCTGCCCACCAATACTATCAAATGACTCTGCTATTTCTCTGGCAGAACGAGTTTTTGTCCCTTTAAAGAACATATGCTCTAAAAAGTGGGATACACCATTATTTTCTTTTGTCTCATTACGTGAACCAGTGCCAATCCATACACCTATGGCCACTGAGCGGACATGTGGAATATTTTCTAGTACAATTCTAACTCCATTGTTACAAGTAAATTTTTTAATCAAGAATATTTCCTCCTATAGTGTTACATCTTCTAGCGTTTCTACAAGTATACGGCTAATCTGCCCGTTTTTCACTTAAAAGGCTCGAAACTTCATCAATTCTTAGTTTTTTTTCCTTAATTGCGATAATGAGTTGATCTAATGACTTGGCAGTAGATTCAGTCGGATGCATTAATACAAGAGCACCTGGATGGACTTTTGAAAGTACTCGGTTCGTTAATACTTCAGGCGAGGGCTTTTGCCAATCAATGGTATCAACACTCCACATAATGGTTTCCATATCTAGCTCGGATGCAATATCGACGACCTCTTGACGATAGCTACCACTTGGGGGAGCAAATAAAGTAGGCGTTTTTCCTGTCGTTGCTTCAATAACATCGTTTGTCTTCACTAATTCCTGACGTACTAGTGATGTAGTTAGTGTTTTCATATTTGGATGACTATATGAATGATTTCCTACTTCATGTCCGGCATCGACGATCATCTTGGCCATATCTGGATTTTCCTTTACCCATCTACCTTCTAAAAAGAATGTAGCATTTACATTATGTTTTTTTAACGTTTCTAATATTGTAGGAATGTATTCATTTCCCCAAGCAACATTAATAATAAATGAAACCATTTTTTTATCCGGATGTCCTCTATATATCGCATTCGGAGGTAGATCCGATAAATGTCGAGATGGTGAACTCTCTTTTAACACTAATTTCTTCGGATCAAACTTTTTAGATTTCTTCATATTTTCATAGGATGCTTTCACATCAACTTTTAATCCATTATACCCTGGTGTTGATTTCCATACTTTATGTACCTCGGCATTTTGCGGGGCTTTCTCATACTCTTTAGCTTTTTCTCGAATTTCCTCATACAATGGATCCAATACCTTTGTTACAGGAAGTGCCTGATAGTCCATTTTCAATCCAGATACATATTGGGCAGTAAAGGGATTTTGAACAGTACCGTATGAAGCTAAGATGATTAATAGAAAAGCAACCCACTGTATATAAATTCTTTTCATCCTAAATGTCCCCCTTTGTACTAAAAATTATGTATAAGAGGGACAAGGTAGAACAAAAAAGTATTGATTTAGCAGTTTAGAATCGTGTATAAATGCTTTCAATGGGGTGTTTTTGATCCTCTATAGAAATGGGCTTCTTGTACGTATCATTGTTTCAGTATGGACATTTTCTTAACAAAAGGCTGTTTTCGTATAGATTGTTGCTTACGTAATAATCCATAAAACAGCTTTAATGTGCTGGTTGTCTCATTTGAAATAGAGCAATCAAGTTGAAATACAATCTTAGAAAAAAAGAAGCTGACTATCAGCTTCTTTTTTTCTAACCATTAGGTTGTTGGATTTTTTTCTTTCTGTTCCTTCAGTACTGCTTTACGGGAAACATTTACACGACCTTGTTTGTCTATCTCTGTAACTTTCACTAAGATTTCATCACCTATCGCAACAACGTCTTCCACTTTTCCAATGCGTTCTTCTGCTAGCTCAGAGATATGGACAAGACCGTCTTTACCACTGAATAGTTCAACAAAAGCACCGAATTTTTCAATTCTCTTCACTTTACCTAGATACATTTGTCCAACTTCTACCTCACGAACAATATCTTCAATAATTTTCTTCGCTTTTTCATTCATTTCTTGATCAACAGAAGAAATAAATACTGTACCATCTTGCTCAATATCAATTTTAACACCTGTTTCTTCGATAATCTTGTTAATTTGCTTACCGCTTGGTCCAATAACATCTCTTATCTTATCAGGCTTAATCGTCATTGTTAAAATCTTTGGAGCATACTTAGATAGCTCACCACGTGGTGAATTGATTGTCGCAAGCATTGATTCAAGAATTTGGTTTCTTCCCTTCTTCGCTTGCATTAGTGCTTCTTCTAAAATTTGACGAGATAATCCTTCAATTTTTATATCCATTTGAAGTGCAGTAACACCTTTAGCTGTACCTGCCACTTTAAAATCCATATCTCCTAAATGGTCTTCCATTCCTTGAATGTCTGTAAGGATTGTATAATCTTCTTCCTTCTTTACAAGTCCCATTGCAATACCTGCAACTGGAGCTTTAATCGGAACACCCGCATCCATCATTGCTAGTGTACTAGCACAAATACTTGCTTGAGATGTTGATCCATTTGATTCTAATACTTCAGAAACTAAACGAATCGTATATGGAAAGTCCTTCTCATCTGGAATGATAGGTTCTAATGCACGCTCACCTAAAGCACCATGTCCAATTTCTCTGCGACCTGGTCCACGAATTGGTCCAGTTTCACCTACACTAAATTGCGGGAAATTGTAGTGGTGCATGAAGCGTTTTTCCTCTTCAATGCCTAAACCATCTAAAATTTGAACATCTCCCAATGCTCCTAACGTACAAACACTTAGGGCTTGAGTTTGTCCACGTGTAAATAACCCAGATCCATGTGTTCTTGGTAATAATCCAATTTCAGAAGAAAGTGGACGAATTTCATCTGCACCACGGCCATCAGGACGGATTTTTTCTTTTGTAATAAGACGACGTACTTCTTCTTTTACAAGCATATATAAAACTTCAGATACTTGCTTTAGTACCTTTGCTTCTACTTCTTTTTCCTCGAAGTGAGCGATAATTTCTTTTTTCACTTCATTGATCGCATCTTCACGTGCATGCTTCTCATGAACTTGAACCGCTTGCTTCATTTTATTTTCAGCAAGACTTCTCACTTCTTCTTCTATGGTAGCGTCAACCTCATAAAGAGTGACCTCCGTCTTCACCTTACCTACTTCAGCTACAATTTCTTCTTGGAACTGAATTAAACGCTTTATTTCTTCATGACCGAACATAATGGCTTCTAACATTGTTTCTTCAGGTACTTCATTAGCTCCTGCTTCAACCATGTTAATTGCATCTTTCGTACCTGCTACTACTAGGTGTATATCAGATTTCTCCATTAATTCAACAGAAGGATTGATGATAAATTCATTATCAACACGTCCCACTGTTACTCCAGCAATTGGACCTTGAAATGGGATGTCTGATACGCTAAGTGCTAGTGAAGATCCGAACATTGCTGCCATTTCAGAAGAACAGTTTTGATCCACACTCATTACGATACTAATAACTTGAACTTCGTTACGGAATCCATCTGCAAATAAAGGGCGGATTGGACGGTCAATTAAACGACTAGCCAAAATAGCCTTTTCACTTGGTCTACCTTCACGTTTAATAAATCCACCAGGGATTTTCCCTACTGCATATAAGCGCTCTTCATAATTCACTGTTAGTGGAAAGAAGCTTAAATCCTTCGGTTCCTTTGAAGCCGTCGCTGTTGATAGAACAGCTGTGTCTCCATATCTTACTAGTACTGCTCCATTTGCTTGTTTAGCTAATTGTCCAATTTCAACTGTTAGCGGTCTCCCTGCCCAGTTGGTGGAGAAGATTTTTTTATCTTGTCCCATAATTATTTAGTACCCCTCTCTTACTACGTAAAGAATTGTATGTAGTGATCACAAATATCCATATTATGTAGTATTTCCTATATATAGATAAAACATATCAAATACAGTTTATATATGTAAATAATTTTGTGCAAAGGTTAGTTAAGTAAATGAACATTTACTTCAAAAAAAGTAATTTCCTTCTGCTACTCTCGAAGCTTGTATCTCTTTAATTATGATAATATCCAAGGAAAAGAAGCTAACAAAAAAGCGGGATATTCTCCCGCTTTTTGTTATTATCGACGAAGACCAAGCTTGTTGATTAATTCGCGATAACGAGTTACGTCTTTATTACGTAAGTAGTTAAGTAGGTTACGACGCTTACCTACCATCTTTAATAGACCACGACGTGAGTGGTGATCCTTCTTGTGTGTACGTAAATGATCATTTAACGTATTGATTTGCTCTGTTAGGACAGCAATTTGAACTTCTGGTGATCCAGTATCAGTTGCATGAGTTTTGTATTCAGCAATGATTTCGTTCTTGCGCTCTTGTGTTAAGGCCATCCTTTTCACCTCCTATTATTTCATCCCCAATTACCGAGCAAGCGTCGGTGACTCGACTTGCCAAGCAATGGTTCAACATACGCTTTTAAGCATAACCCTTTTTATGAAAAAATGCAAGTTTAATTCGTTACTCGTCCGATTAATATTTCTTTTGCAATCTTTGAATCAATTTTAATTCTTTCAACAAGTTGGTCAATACCGCTAAACTTTTGCTCATCTCTTATTCGCTGAAGAAATGAGAGCTCAATCGACTCCCCGTATATCTTGTCATTGAAGTCAAATACATGAACCTCAATTGAAATGGCTTTTGAGCTTTCATGAAAAGTAGGTTTTTTTCCAACGTTACATACACCGTTGTACCATTCTTCCTTTATTTTCATCTTAACAGCATAGACACCGATTTTCGGTATATAGTAATCATCTAATGGCGCTATATTCGCTGTGGGGAAACCGATTGAAGATCCCCTCTTCTCACCATGAATGACTTTCCCTTTGATCTTGTAAGGACGACCTAAATAAGAAGAAATAGTTGACACTTCACCTTCTTCTAATAGGTTACGAATGGATGTTGAACTTACCTTTTCATCATCTTTCTCTACTTTTGGAACGACTGATTGAGTAAATTGATTTCTAGAATGAAAGGGAAGAGTCTCCATCGTTCCTTTCCCCATTCGACCATATGTAAAATCAAATCCTGCTACTACGTGTTTCACGTTTAACTCAATAATATAATCATCCACAAACTCTTGCGGTAATAGTTGTGCAAATTGTTCCTTAAACTCGACCACATACAACTCATCAATCCCAAGTCTTTCAATTTCTGAAATCTTATCGTTTAGAGGTGTAATCGCAAAGTGTACAGCATTTTCTTTTTTTAAAACTATGGAAGGATGTGGATAAAATGTCATAACTGCACTTTTTATCCCCTTTTCATCCGCGATTTGTTTTGCTGTACCTATTACCTTTTGATGACCGATATGAACACCATCAAAAAAACCGAGAGCCATAACTTTTGGCAAACTATTTTCGAGTTTTATCTCATGTGGATGTGAAATAAAAATTGTCTTCATTTGTTTCATCACCTTTACTTATAGAGAGCTTATGCTTCTCTTGCCTTAAGAAGGTATTACTCAATTTCATTGTTTAATACCTTCGTGGGCTTCATTAGTCCTAGTTTCGTTTGATGCTTTTCATAAACAGCTAATGCATTTCCCTTTTGATCTACTAAAAGTACATTGTCGTGATGCTCAAGTAACGGGTCCATCTCAAGTACTGAACCATTCTTCACTTTCATTGCTACTGTATCATCAATTGTACGGTTAGGCAAATGTAAAAGAGCACGTTCAATCGGAACGAGAATGTCTGCTAGTGTGCCCTCTTCCATTCTTTTTTCGATTTCCTCAAATGTCACGCACTCATTTAATGTAAATGAACCAGAAGCTGTTCTTATTAAACTAGACATGTGTGAAGGAAAACCTAACATTTCACCGATTGTTACGGCTAGAGTACGGACATATGTCCCTTTGCTGCAAGTAACACGAAACGAAAATGAAACTTTTTCAGACATAAACTCTTCTCGTTCATCCAATAAAGTTAACTCGTGTATGGTGATGTCCCTAGTCGGTCTTTCTACCTCAATACCTTTTCGTGCATATTCATATAACCGCTTTCCGTTCACTTTCACTGCAGAATACATTGGTGGTGTTTGCCTGATATCTCCTGTTAATTTTTCAAATACAGATAAAATTTCTTCACGTTTTATTACACGGTCTACAGGTTTCACATCAACAATTTCACCAGAAAAATCTTCAGTCGTTGTAGAGTAACCGAGAGTGACTTCCCCCTCATATGTCTTGTTACTTCCTGTTACATACTCAGCTATTTTTGTTGCGCGTCCAATACATATTGGTAATACACCTGTTACATCAGGATCTAGTGTACCTGTGTGGCCAACTTTTTTCATTTTTACTATTTTCCTTACTTTAAACACGCAGTCATGTGACGTAAGTCCCTTAGGTTTATGTAGCAAGAGGATTCCGTTCATTATAGCCTCCAAATTTTAAATGATTCTGTTTTCGCATAGATAGATGTTTTTCGGATATGTCGAGAAATATATGTTAGTCCAAGGTTTCAAGGCATCTTTACGGTGAAAGAGACTAACTCTATTGTATTTATCCTTTATGATCTATTATTGACCAGTAGTAGATGTGCCTAAATACGAAAAAGGGATAGACAAAATAAATTGTCTATCCTGCATAGCTTTGAGAAAGAATTACCTTTCTATTCGCATGGAAAACTTCAGCAGCTCATTTAGTGTATATTCACGCGAAGGTTTCCTTATCATTACAATTAAATTTCATCACGATGTGAAGATTTATTTAATTCCGCTAAAAGTGATTCAATTCGGTTACCATAGTCAACAGACTCGTCAAACTCAAATGTAATTTCTGGTGTTTTACGTAATCTGATACGTTGACCGATTTCAGAACGTATAAAGCCTTTAGCTTTTGCTAAGCCTTTTAACGTATTTTGTCTTTGCTCTTCATCACCTAATACTGAAATAAATACCTTCGCTTGTTGAAGATCACCGGTTACTTCTACATCGGTAACTGTAACAAACCCTATACGTGGGTCTTTAATTTTTCTACCGATGATTTCACCAAGCTCTTTTTTCATTTGCTCCCCTACTCGAGTTGCACGTAAACTCATACGATCACCTCGCTCTAGTACCATTCAAAGCTTGTTTGTGCTCTTTCAATCTCAGGAAAGGAGTCAAGCAACTTCAGGGCATTTTGCAGCTCTCTTTCAGTTGACTTTTTTGAAGATGTGATCGCTACGATTCCAATGCTGGTACGTTGCCATACATCTTGAAAATCCATTTCTGAAACGGATACGTTGTATTTTTGTTTTAGCCTTGTCATAACCCGCTGCAAGACAGCACGCTTATCTTTTAAAGAAAAAGCATTATATATCATGCAGTCACATTGGACAAAACCAATCATTATCTTTCAATTTCCTGCATTACGTAAGCCTCAATGATATCTCCTTCTTTAATATCATTGTACTTTTCAATTGTAATACCACACTCATAACCTTGGGCAACTTCTTTCACATCATCCTTGAAGCGCTTTAACGTGTCAAGTTGACCTTCGAAGATTACAATTCCTTCACGAATTAGTCGTACTCCACTGTCACGGCTAATTTTCCCATCTGTTACCATACAACCAGCGATTGTTCCAACTTTTGAAACTTTAAATGTTGTACGAACCTCTGCCTGACCGATTACTTTCTCTTCGTACTCAGGATCAAGCATTCCCTTCATCGCTGATTCTATTTCTTCAATAGCGTTGTAGATAATTCTGTGAAGACGAATATCTACATCTTCTTGTTCAGCTGTACGCTTTGCATTCACATCTGGTCGAACGTTAAATCCGATTACAATTGCGTTTGAAGCAGAAGCAAGAATAATATCAGATTCCGTTATAGCCCCAACACCAGTGTGGATAATCTTCACACGCACACCTTCAACATCAATCTTCTGAAGGGATGCGGCAAGTGCTTCAACAGATCCTTGTACGTCAGCTTTTACAATGATATTAATATCCTTAATATCACCTTGTTTAATTTGTTCAAATAGATCATCTAAACTTAACTTTGCTTTATCTCCGCGTTGTTCTGCGACTTGCTTTTGCATACGCGCTTCTCCAACAGAACGTGCAGTTTTTTCATCAGCAAATACCATAAATTGATCTCCCGCAAGCGGAACCTCATTTAATCCCGTTACCTCTACTGGAGTAGATGGACCTGCTTCTTTTACACGTCTTCCTAAATCATTAACCATCGCACGAACACGACCAAATGCATTTCCAACTACGATCGGATCTCCTACTCGTAAAGTACCATTTTGAACGAGTAGAGTTGCAACTGGACCGCGTCCTTTATCTAGCTGAGCCTCTACAACAGTACCTGTTGCAAAGCGCTTAGGATTAGCTTTCCATTCTTCTACTTCACTTACTAAAATAATCATTTCCAGTAGTTCATCAATACCTTCACCTTTCAGTGCTGAAACAGGAACGAAAATTGTATCTCCACCCCAAGCTTCTGGTACTAATCCACGATCTGTTAGCTCCTGCATAACACGATCAGGGTTTGCAGATGGTTTATCCATCTTATTCACAGCAACAATAATTGGTACCCCTGCAGCTTTTGCATGATTGATTGCTTCAACTGTTTGCGGCATAACACCGTCATCAGCTGCAACAACCAGTATTGTGATATCAGTAACTTGCGCTCCACGAGCACGCATCGTTGTAAAAGCAGCATGTCCAGGAGTATCAAGGAATGTAACCTTTTTATCATTTACGACAACTTGGTAAGCACCGATATGCTGCGTGATACCTCCCGCTTCGCCTTCTGTAACCTTTGTGTTACGAATTGAATCAAGCAAAGTCGTTTTACCATGGTCAACGTGACCCATGATTGTAACAATTGGTGGACGAACTTGCAGATCCTCTGGCTTATCTTCAATATCATAGCCTTCAAATTCTGTTTCTTCATACACAATCTCTTCTTCAACTTCTACACCGTAATCAGATGCAATTAATTCTATTGTATCATTGTCAAGATCTTGGTTAATGGTTGCCATTACTCCAAGCATGAACAGCTTCTTAATAATTTCAGAAGGTTCTTTTCCAAGCTTAGCTGCTAGTTCTGCAACTGTTAACGAACCAGTATACGTAATCTTGTCTGGTAACTCGGTAACTTTTGATTGCGCTTGTTGCTTTCCAACATTACCTTTTTTATGCTTATTCTTCTTAAAAGCTGCATTATCGTTAGACTTTTTGTTGTCTTTTTCTTTACGCTTGTTTGCACCTTTTTTCTTTGCGGGAGCATTATTTACAACAACTTCATCTTCTTCGTCTTCACTATAAGCTTTTCCTTTTACCTGTGGTTGTTGCTTTACCGCAGTTGTAGCCTTTTTCTCTTCTGTTTTTTCAGGCTTCTGTTCTTTCTTTGTGAAGCGCTCATCTAATTTCTGTACCATATCGTCCTCTATTGTTGCCATATGATTTGACACTTCCACGTTCAGTTCTTTTAATATATTAATCACTTCTTTACTTGAAATGTTTTGTTTCTTTGCATATTCATAAACACGCATTTTACTCATACGTTCACCCCCGAATTTATTCCTCGAGCAATGTGTTTAGCTTCTTCGCAAATCCATCATCTAGAATACCGATCACAACTCTCTCTTCTTTTCCAATCGCCTGTCCAAGCTCTGTACGGTTTTCAACATAACGAATTGGTACTTGATAGTAAGAGCATTTATCTTTTATTTTCTTTTCTGTGTTTTTTGAGGCATCTTTAGAAAGTAAAACCAGTTTTGCTGATTTACGTTGAATCTCTTTTACAACTAATTCCTCACCAGAAATAATCTTCCTTGCTCGAGCTGCTAACCCTAAAAGAGATTTCCATGGATGTTGGTTCATATTATGATTGATTCTCCTTTTCAATAAGGGAGATCAGTTCGTCGTATAAAGAATCATCAATTTGTGCGTTCAAATGATTAGCTAAACTATTTTTCTTTTTTGCTTGTAATATGACCTCTTTATCTTTACTTAAGTAAGCGCCACGTCCAGACTTCTTACCCGTTAGATCGACAGAAACCTCTCCCTCTTTCGATCTGACAACACGAATTAGTTCTTTTTTCGGCTTCATTTCCTGACTAGCTACACACTTCCTTAACGGAACTTTACGAGTACTCAATTACCTCACCCCTTATTCAATCTCTAGGGCAAATCCGTCATTATCTGCAATGAGTCGGTTACCAGAACCAATGATTCCTATATTCTCTGCGTCTGAATGACTTTTTATATCAATTTTCCAACCCGTAAGTTTCGCAGCAAGTCTCGCATTTTGTCCTCTCTTTCCAATTGCTAATGACAATTGGTTATCTGGAACAATCACAGTTGTTGCTTTTTCTTCTTCATTGACAATAACTTCTTCAACTTGTGAAGGGCTTAGCGCATTCGCAACGAATTCAATAGGGTCTTTTGACCATTTTACGATGTCAATTTTTTCACCTTTTAATTCATTTACAATTGCTTGAACACGTTGACCTTTTGGACCAACACAAGAACCTACCGGGTCTAAATCTGCGTTATCAGAGTGTACAGAAATCTTAGAGCGGTCTCCCGCTTCACGTGCAACAGATTTAATTTCAACTGTTCCGTCATAAATTTCAGGTACTTCTAATTCAAATAGTCGCTTTAATAGTCCAGGATGTGTACGAGACACGAAAATTTGAGGACCTTTTGTTGTCTTTTCAACCTTTGTAATGAACACCTTAATACGGTCATGAGGCTTATATGTCTCATTAGGCATCTGTTCAGCAGCAGGAAGCAACGCTTCTATTTTCCCTAAATTTACATATATAAACCTTGCATCTTGACGTTGTACAATACCAGTCATGATATCTTCTTCACGATCGATAAATTCAGTGTAAATTACGCCTCTTTCAGCCTCACGAACTCGTTGTGTGACCACTTGTTTAGCTGTTTGAGCTGCAATTCTCCCAAAATCCTTCGGTGTTACTTCAATCTCCAGAACATCTCCAACTACATAGTTAGGATTAATTAGTCTAGCTTGTTCCAAAGATATTTCTAATCGTGGATCGAATACTTCGTCTACAACGTCTTTTCGAGCGAATACTAACATTGTTCCTCGTTCTAAATTAACGTCTACTCTAACATTTTGTGCTTGATTAAAATTACGCTTATAAGCAGATATTAAAGCTGCTTCAATCGCATCAAGTAAAACATCCTTGCTAATGCCCTTTTCTTTCTCAAGGATAACAAGGGCATCTAAAAGTTCACTGCTCATTTATTGATCCCCCTTTATTTTTTTGCTTTTTATATAGTAGAAATCTATGGAAAAACTATAATTGGTTAATTATAGTCTTACTAACAACCTTATTTTAGGGAGACTTAGCTACCACCTAGTCCTCTTAGGACAAGAAGTGCGGCTAAGTCCTTTTGCTTAAAGGTAAGCACTAAATTTTTTCATAAGTTAGAAGGTTACTGCAAGTCTTGCACTAGCAACCTTTTGATAAGGTATGGTAACAACCTTTTTTCTTGTTTTAATTAAATAAGTAATGGTTACAGATTCACCATCAAAAGCTGTTAACTCACCTTCAAATTGTTTTTCACCATCAATTGGTTCATATGTCTTAACATAGACTTGTTTTCCAATCGCTTTTTCAAAATCCTGTGACTTCTTTAAAGGACGTTCAGCTCCTGGTGAAGAAACTTCAAGAAAGTATAAGTGATCAATCGGGTCCAGTTCATCAAGCTTTTCACTCAACATGTTGCTCACTGTTCCACATTGCTCTATATCAATACCAGTTTCAGAGTCGATAAACACACGTAAAAACCAGTCTTTACCCTCTTTTACGTATTCGATATCCACAAGTTCTAATTGAAGGTCGTCTAAAATTGGAGTTACGAGCCCTTCAACTATTTCCGTCACTTTTTTACTCATTCAAACCCTCCTTAAGTTTGCTTCAACATATATTTTTGAGTAAAATTCCCTGCCAAAGTAGCAGGGAACGCATGGACTATGTAGAAAAAAGTTGATAGTAATACGAAAGAGTGGGTTTCCCCACTCTCCGTTAACTTCCGTATTCATAGCATTTCCTACTAAACTATAACATAATCACCTAATATATGCAAATATGACAAAGTTGTTAAGAGATAAATCAAACTTGGCATTCCAACAGTCATTTCTCCCTTATAATTCTTGAATAAGAGGATGTCACAGTAAAACATAATCAAGCGACTTGAACTTCTTCATTTAAAATAACGATAACTGATTTTGCTCAGGAAGTGATTCTAAACAGCCTTGGCTATCTAAATATTCTAAAATTGTTTTAGAAATTTTGCTTCGTTGTTGAAGGTCTTCTTTTGATAAAAACTCACCACGTTCTCTTGCTTTCACGATATTTAATGCAGCGTTTGTTCCTAGTCCAGGAATTGCATTAAATGGTGGAATCAACGTATTTCCCTCTACAATAAAGTCAGTTGCACTAGATCGATAAAGATCTACCTTTTGAAAAGAATATCCTCTTTCACACATTTCAAGAGCAATCTCTAACACTGTTAATAGATTCTTTTCTTTCGTCGATGCATCCAGACCTTTTGCGTTAATTTCTTCGATCTTTGATTTCAACGCTGTAGAGCCTCTAACCATTGCTTCTACATCAAAATCATCTGCTCTAACTGTAAAGTATGCTGCGTAATATAAAATTGGATGATGAACCTTAAAGTAAGCAATACGCACAGCCATTAAGACATACGCGGCAGCATGAGCTTTAGGGAACATATATTTTATTTTCAAGCAAGAATCAATATACCAATCAGGGACATTGTTGCTTTTCATTTCCTCTATCCACTCATCAGGCAACCCTTTGCCCTTACGAACATTTTCCATAATTTTAAAAGCTAGAGAAGGTTCCAACCCTTTATATATTAAATAGACCATAATGTCATCACGACAACCGATAACTTCACTTAACGTACACGTACCGTTCGCAATTAATTCTGAAGCATTCCCCAGCCATACATCTGTTCCATGTGATAGACCTGAAATCTGAACTAACTCAGAGAACGTTGTCGGTTTTGTGTCCTCTAACATTTGTCGTACAAATCTTGTACCGAATTCCGGTATTCCAAGTGTACCTGTCTTACACATAATTTGCTCTTCTGTGACACCAAGAGATGAGGTATTAGCAAATATTTGCATAACCTCAGGATCATCAGTTGGAATCGTTTTTGGATCAATGCCACTTAAATCTTGCAGCATTCTAATTACTGTCGGATCATCGTGACCCAATATGTCTAATTTTAATAAGTTGTCATGAATGGAGTGGAAATCAAAGTGAGTTGTCTTCCATTCTGATGTTTTATCATCTGCAGGAAACTGAATCGGTGTAAAATCAAACACATCCATATAATCCGGGACAACAATAATTCCTCCTGGATGCTGTCCTGTTGTACGTTTAACACCCGTACATCCGGCTACTAATCGGTCAATCTCTGCACCACGAATTGTTAAATTGTGATCACCTGCATATCCCTTTACATATCCGTAAGCCGTTTTCTCAGCAACTGTACCTATTGTTCCAGCACGATAAACATTATCTTCGCCAAAGAGAACTTTTGTATAGTTATGGGCTTTCGGTTGATATTCCCCTGAAAAGTTTAGATCGATATCTGGAACTTTGTCTCCTTTAAAACCAAGGAACGTTTCAAACGGTATGTCGTGTCCATCTTTCTTATAGCGAGCTCCACACTCTGGGCAATCTTTATCAGGTAAGTCAAAGCCTGATCCGACTGAACCGTCATCAAAGAAGTGAGAATGTTGACACTTAGGGCAAACATAATGAGGAGGCAGAGGATTCACTTCTGTGATATCAGTCATCGTTGCCACTAGGGATGAGCCGACAGATCCACGAGAACCTACTAAATAGCCATCATTTAATGATTTTTTAACTAACTTTGAAGAAATTAAATAAATAACTGCAAAGCCATGTCCAATAATTGATTTCAATTCTTTCTCTATACGGTCCTCCACAATTTTCGGCAGTTGTTCACCGTAAATTGAACGGGCTTTATCATAACTCATGGAACGGACTTCTTCATCTGCTCCTTCAATTTTAGGTGCATAGAGATCATCTTTAATCGGCTTAACATCACCAATCATATCTGCCACTTTATTTGTGTTTGTTACAACAATTTCCTTTGCTTTTTCTTCACCAAGAAAGGCAAAGGCTTCTAGCATTTCATTCGTGGTTCTAAAATGAACTTTAGGTAACGAATGTCTATTTAAAGGGTTCGCTCCCCCTTGTGAACCAATTAAGATTTTTCGGTAAATATGATCATTCGGTTCTAAGTAATGAACATTCCCTGTAGCAACTACGGGTTTACCTAATTTATCACCCAGCTTGACGATGTTAGAGATAATATCTTGCAATGCCTTTTGGTCTCTAACTAATTCCGCTTCTATAAGTGGCGCATATACCTCAGGTGGTTGTACTTCTAGGTAATCATAAAAATGTGCAATTTCTTCGACTTCCTCTGGTGATTTTTGCATCATCCCTTCGAACACTTCACCCTTACTACATGCGGAACCGATTAAAAGTCCCTCACGGAATTTGGCAAGCTTAGAGCGTGGAATTCTTGGTACTCGGTAGAAGTAGTCCAGATGGGACATGGATATTAATTTAAACAAATTCTTAAGTCCTACATCGTCAACAGCAAGTATTGTCATATGATATGGACGAGCGCGCTGATAGGCATTACCTTGACCCATATTTTCATTTAATTGGTCGTGATATTCGATCTCTTTTTCAAGTGCATCTTTCAACATCTTCATTAATAGATAACCAGTTGCCTCGGCATCATAAATCGCTCTATGATGTTGCGTTAATTCAATATCAAACTTTTTACACAACGTATTCAATCGATGATTTTTTAGTTCTGGAAATAAAAATCGTCCTAATTCAAGCGTATCTATAACTGGATTAGCCGCTTTTTCGTATCCTAACTTCTTAAACCCAACATTAAGGAAGCCCATATCAAAACTAGCATTATGTGCAACTAATATAGAGTCACCCATCCATGCCCTAAACTTCTCGATGACTTCCCCTACTTCTGGTGCATCTCGAACCATATCATCCGTTATACCTGTTAAATCAATAGTCGTCGCTGACAATCGGTGATGAGGATTTGCAAATGATTCGAAACGATCAATAATTTGTCCTTCCTTCACCTTAACTGCAGCAAGTTCAATGATCGTATCATAAACAGCAGATAATCCGGTCGTTTCCACGTCAAACACTACATACGTATCTGTAGCAAGCAAGCGATGCTGTTCATTATAGGCGATCGGCACACCGTCATCTACAAGATTTGCTTCTAGTCCATAAATCATCTTAATTCCATTTTTCTTGGCACTGGAGTAAGCCTCTGGAAAGGATTGAGCTACGGCATGATCTGTAAGTGCGATGGCGGGATGGCCCCATTTCTTTGCCTGCTCAATCAATTTACTTACAGGAGTAACAGCATCCATTTGACTCATCGGAGAGTGAGCATGTAATTCAACTCGTTTTTCTCCTTCTGGTGCAGTATCCTGCCTTTCTGGTGGGAAAATTTCTTGAATATCATTTGCCATCATGACTAAATCACGGACAAATGTATCATTTTGGATTCCTCCACGTACCTTAAGCCACATTCCCTTTTTAATACGCTGAAAAACAGGAATGTCTTCCTTGTCTCGAGAAAACATTTTTACAAGGATTGAACTAGTGTAATCTGTAATTTTAAATGTTAATAAATGTCTTCCACTTCTAAGTTCCTTCGTCTCTGCATCGAAAACATACCCTTGTACAACTACTCTTCGTTCTTCTTCTTGAATTGAATGAATGGTGACTGGTTCTTCTTTAATTGTATATCCGATTGTTAAAGGACCACTTTGCTCAGGAGGGGCTTCTTTATCCTTCTTTTGCATTTCAATCATTGCTTCTAGTACTCTCGTTCGATCTTCCTGTTCTTTTTGCTCTACGAACTTCTCAAACTCTTCTGTAGAGTGCTCGACAATTGTATCCAGTTGCATAGGTGAGAAACCCATATGCTCATATTGAATGGGTATAGCTTGTCCATATTTCTTTTTTATTGAAATGGCTTCTGCGTCATTACGAGTTTTTATCGTTAGCTTCGTACCGGTTATAGTCGGGCGTTGTTCCTGCATCAGTGGTAAGAACAGGGGTGATATTGAATCCAATTGTTTAATACAAATTGGCCAATATTCAATTACATCATTCTCCAGCACGTTTTTGTCTATTGTTTTCACAGAAAAACTCACTGTAGCTAGATGGGAAAACGATTCATTAAGTTTATTAGCAAAGATTTCAAAAATTGGTGCCGGTACTACTTTTTGCCATACAAAATAAAAATGCCATCTCTTTGCTTGAGTTGTCACTTGTAATTTTTCAATTCCTGCACCCTGAAAATATTCACTTATATCAGTTGTCATATCCAATTGTTGAAGTAGAATCGTAAATCTTTCTTTTTGTTCATGCGATAGCTCTATCACGGATAGATCTCCTCTCTCCATGTATTCCAAAATTCTATATTTATTTTACACGATTATTTCTTGTAAAAGGGAGATAATGTCCCAAACCCTTGAAACTTCTTGTTCTTTTGCAAATGCAGTCCTCTTAGAACTATGTTAAATAGTACTACATCACATTTTAAGACAAGTACAATATTGAAGGTACCTCCAATACAGAGGTACCTTTTTTGTTATATATCTATTTTACAATATATTTTTCAATTGTCTTTAGTAGATTTTCAGAAGATATTTCCAGTGTCTCACCTGTGCTTCTAATTTTGATTTCGACAATACCTTCTGAAGCTCTCTTCCCGACTGTTATGCGAAGGGGCAGACCAATTAAGTCACTATCAGCAAATTTCACTCCAGGTCGTTCTTGTCTATCATCATATAGCACATCAAATTGACTCCGCAAAGTAGAATATAGCTGATCTGACAATTGTTTTTGATCTTCCTGTTTTGGATTTACTGTAATTAAGTGTACATCGTAAGGGGACACTGAAACTGGCCAGATTAATCCATTTTCATCATTATACTGTTCAGCAATCGCTGCTACAGTCCTAGAAACGCCTATCCCGTAACACCCCATAATAATTGGTTGACTTTTCCCATTTTCGTCAAGGAACGTGGCATTCATTGACTCTGAATATCTTGTTCCAAGCTTAAATACGTGACCAACTTCGATACCTTTGGCAAACACGATTGTACCTTTTCCATCTGGTGAAGGATCTCCCTCTTGGATAAAACGAACGTCCTCATATACGAAATTGATAAAGTCACGTTCCGGATTAACTCCTTTATAATGGATTCCTTCTTCATTCGCACCACAAATTCCATTTACCACATATTTCACGGCATGGTCAGCTAGTATTTTAATGTCCTCTGGAGCAGAAATTGGTCCTAATGAGCCAATTGGCCCCAATACCTGTAATGTCTCTTCAGGTGTAGCTAATTCTACTAATGTTGCTTCAAAGTAATTTTTTAATTTCACATCATTTACTTCATGATCCCCACGTGTTATAACAAGAACGAATTCTTCATCGATCTTAAATAACAATGTCTTTAAGCAGTTTTGGGGTGAAACTTGAAGAAAAGCAGATACTTCTTCTATTGACTTTTGGTTAGGCGTATCCACTTTTTCTAACGTTTGCATTGGTTCATCAATTTTTTCATAATTAGCAATAACAGGTGCCATTTCAATGTTTGCTGCATAATTAGAAGAATCTGAGTACGCAATTGTGTCTTCACCAATATCAGATAAAACCATAAACTCATGAGTATCTTTTCCACCCATTGCACCAGAATCTGCAATAACTGCTCTAAAGTTTAGGCCGCATCGACTAAACACATTTGAATAGGCAGTAAACAATTTGTCGTATACTTCGTCTAAACTTTCTTGTGTTGCATGGAAAGAGTATGCATCTTTCATGATAAATTCACGTCCACGGAGAAGTCCAAATCGTGGTCTCTTTTCATCACGAAACTTTGTCTGGATTTGGTAAAGCGTTAAAGGAAGCTTCTTATATGAATTAATCTCATCACGCACAAGGCTTGTAATCATTTCTTCATGTGTTGGGCCAAGGGCAAACTCACGGTTGTGTCTGTCTTTCATACGCATCATTTCTGGACCATATGAATACCATCTACCAGATTCCTGCCATAACTCAGACAATTGAAGGGCAGGCATAAATAATTCGGCAGCCCCTGCCCTCTCCATTTCTTCTCTTACAATTTGTTCAACTTTATGTAGCACTTTTTTTCCAAGCGGTAAGAAGCTATAGACTCCGGCTGAATTCTGACGCATAAAGCCTGCACGTAATAAGAGTTGGTGGCTTTTTACTTCTGCATCTGCTGGTACTTCTCGTAATGTTGGAATAAACGTCATACTTTGCTTCATTCATTGCACCTCATTTTTTAAGTAATACACTTATAAAAACTTGGCGTTTGCGCCAAGTTTTTATTTTTGATTTGCTTTACGCATACCGTAATCTCACTCTTACATAAAAATACGTTGAATATCATTCCATGTAACAAATAACATTAATAGCATTAAAAATGCAAAGCCGACAAAATGTACGAGCCCTTCTTTTTGGCGGTCAATTGGTTTTCCTCTTACTGCTTCTACTGCAAAGAACATCAGTCTACCACCGTCTAACGCTGGTAGTGGAAGCAAATTAATAATACCTAAGTTAATGCTTAAGATGGCACCCCATCTCATTAGGTTATACACACCTGTTTGAGCAACCTGATCTGTAGCCGAATAGATTCCGACAGGTCCAGATAACATGTCAATATTAAATTGTCCTGTAATTAATTTACCTAGACCCGTGATAATTTCTTTTGTCCAGAAATAGGTTTCTGTGAATCCATACTTAAATGAGCTAAGTACATTCTTCTCGACTGGTCCATAAACCCCTATTACACCATATGACTCTTCACCTGGTGCCTTTTCTGGTGTGATTTTAGAGTCAAAGCTTTCACCATTTCGATTAATCGTAAATGTTAATTCTTCTTGTGGATGCTCTCTGATAATCCCTACAACATCTTCCCATGTTGTTACACTAACTTCATCGATTGTTTCAATTCGGTCACCTTGCTTTAAGCCAGCTTCCTGGGCAGGACTATTATCAACAATTCTACCAAGCAATGCTTCATTAACCGGACTACCTTGTAATAAGCCTAATAATATAAAGATTACAAAAGCTAGTACAAAATTCATTGCTGGTCCAGCAATAATCGCCAATGTTCGTTGACTTAATGTCTTCGAACCAAATTGTCGTTCAATAGGAGCAATTTGTGTTTCAACTCCATCTGCAACAAATACTGCCTTTTCATGAACGGTAAATGTTTCAAGTTTTTCCTCCTGCTCGTAACCAGAAATGAACATTTTTCTCTCAACATCAGCATTCTCCACTTCAATTACACGTGCATTCGGATACTTGTCTTTATTATTTAATACAATCTTCATTACTTGATTAGATTCATTTAAAATAAGTCCAACGTTATATCCAGGTTTCAATTCAATCGTTTCTGGATCTTCTCCTGCCATACGTACAAATCCACCGATTGGCAAAAGCCTGATGGTATAAACGGTTTCATCCTTCTTGAATGAAAATACTTTAGGACCAAATCCAATCGCAAATTCACGACAAAGAATACCAGCTCGTTTTGCAAACACTAAATGCCCTAACTCATGAAAAAATACTAAGGCGCCGAATATTACTACAAAGGCAATGACCGTATTCAATGTTTTATCCCACCCTTTACGTTAGTAGTGATGTTACATACCTTCTTGTTTCCATATCAACTGTTTTAATTGTTTCTAAGTCCGGGTTTGAAATGGAATCATGCTGTTGGAGCGATTGATCAATTAAATCCTCGATTTGCAGAAATGTTATTTTTCCATTAAGAAAAGCATCCACTGCAACCTCATTTGCAGCATTCAGTACAGTCGGCATTGTCCCTCCTGCAATTCCTGCATCGTATGCAAACTTCAAACATTTAAATCGATCAAAATTAATCTTGTGGAAGTTTAATGTTCCTATTTCCCAAAGGTTTAAGCTTTTGGATATAGGTAATGGTAATCGTTTTGGATATGACAGCGCATATTGAATAGGTACTCTCATATCCGGTGAGCCAAGCTGTGCAATTACACTTGTGTCATCATATTCAACCATTGAGTGAATAATACTTTCTTTATGTAATATAACCTCAATATTTTTATAAGGAATATCAAATAACCATTTAGCTTCGATTACTTCTAACCCTTTATTCATCATGGTTGCAGAATCAATGGTAATCTTTGCACCCATGGACCAATTCGGATGTGAAAGAGCTTGCTCTACCGTTACACCTTCAAGTTCCTCTCTTGAACGATCTCTAAAACTACCACCTGAAGCGGTTAGAATCAGTCTCTTTATTCTCGATACATCTTGTCCGACCATAGATTGGAAAATAGCTGAGTGTTCACTATCAACAGGAAGAATTTCAACATTCTTTTCCTTCCCTAAACTCATCACAAGATGCCCAGCTGTAACTAGCGTTTCTTTGTTTGCCAGGGCAATCGTTTTACCTGCTTTAATTGCTTCAAGTGTCGGAACCAATCCTACACTCCCTAGTACAGCATTCACTAGTATGGAGGATTCATGGTGTACGGCAACTTCCACTAGACCCTGTTCTCCGTATACAATCTTTGTATGATTTGGGATCATTCCTTCAAGGGTCTCTTTATCTTCTTTGGTCAAAACAGATACTACCTTAGGCATAAATTCACGAATGATTTCTGCTCCTAAATTTAAGTTTTTACCAAAAGATAAAGCCACAACTTGAAATTCTTCAGGATGTAAACGTAGTAAATCAAGGGTTTGAGTCCCAATGGAACCCGTTGCACCGAGTAAACTTATTTTTTTCATGTTTCCAACTCCTAAATAATTGGGCTATTACTTTCATCTTCTATATAGTTCTAGAGATACGAGTACAGCCAACGAACTCGTCCAACTTCACTCTACATGAATTGTAGGAAGTGAAAGATAGGTAATACAAATAATAAGCTATCAAACCGGTCTAATATTCCACCATGACCAGGAAGAATTGTCCCTGAATCTTTAACAGCGTAATGTCTCTTCAGAGCAGATTCCACTAAATCACCTAATTGTCCAAATACAGATAAAAGTATCGTAATAATAACTACCTTTATAAAGGAATCATCGATTGGAAAAATGAACTGAAATATGCACGCTACAATAACCGCACACACGACTCCACCTAAGGAACCCTCTACTGTTTTATTCGGACTAATTTCTGGCCATAGTTTTCTCTTACCCCATGCTTTTCCGATGAAGTAAGCACCAGAATCGGTAGCCCAAATTAGAAACATCGCAAAGAACAAGTAATGAATGCCTTGTTCCCTAATTTCAATGAAATAATAGAAGCCTATGCCAATATATATAGTTGCCAATATGACAAACGCAGCATGGTCAAATGTAAACTTATTCTTTGTAATAACAGTGTAGGAGAGTAAAAATAATACTGCCAATAAAGCAATTTCTGCTTTAGTAATATGTAGATCTCCCAAAATATCTAAAGTTCTGTCTGGATAGAGTAAAACCCATATTAAAAAGATACTCAAAATACCTGGAAAGGTAAGTAATGAAATGTGCTTCATTTTAAGTAATTCATATATTGCGATCGTTGCTAACAAATAAATAAATAATGTAAACGGGATACCTCCCCAGATTACAAAGGGTAAAAATAGAGCAGCCGCAACAACAGCTGTTAAAATACGTTGCATCATTAGTTAATCATCATCCTTTTATATTCCGCCATACCTTCGTCCACGCATTTGAAACTCACCAATTGCACGTATTAGCTCATCTTCTGAGAAATCCGGCCAAAGTACATCTGTAAACCAGAATTCGGTATAAGCAAGTTGCCAAAGCATAAAATTACTTAGTCTGTGCTCACCACTAGTACGGATTAACAAGTCCGGATCTTGTAATGAACTCGTCATTAAATATTCAGACAATAGCTCTTCTGAAACTTCCTCTTCCTCAACTTTACCAGCGTGCATATCTTTTATAATCGATTTAACAGCTTGAGTAATTTCGTCTCGGGACCCATAGTTTAAGGCGAAATTCAAAATTAAACCTGTATTCGTCTTCGTCTTCTCCATTGCCTTTTCAACAGCGGTTCTTGTATGATTTGGTATTTCATCTGGATTCCCCATCATTTGAACTCTTACATTTTGCTCAATAAGTTCTGGCAAAAATGTTCCAAGAAACTCTTCTGGTAGTTTCATTAAATATTCTACCTCTTGCTTCGGCCTTTTCCAATTTTCAGTGGAGAATGCATAAAGAGTTAAGACTTCAACACCTAGCTCACTTGCCAGCCTGGTTATTTTCTTTACAACTTTCATCCCTTCATGGTGACCTGCAACACGAGGTAAGGCTCTTTTACTGGCCCAACGACCGTTTCCATCCATTATAATGGCAATGTGTTTAGGAATAGGCTTTGACTGTATTGTTTCTTTTGTAAAAGATTCATTATTCTCTTTTTTATTCCAACGTCTTAGTTTATCAAGCATTTTTCTTATCCCCCATCATTACCATTATAATCAAAGCGTATCCACAGTTCAAAGAAACTATTGAATTATTTTCATTATATGGGTTGAATGAACCAGTATGTATATTGTATTACAAAAATAATTGGAAAGTTATGTACCTCATAATAAGTAAAAAACCCCCTAAAATAGAGGGTCTATTTATCAATATAAATAATTTACCAGTACACACTTATGTGATTTTCTACTTACAAAGTATGAAGGATATTTTACTTCTAGAAATTAAACAGCCATAATTTCCTTTTCTTTTTCCTTTGTAACGGAATCAACTTTAGCAATATGAAGGTCTGTTTCTTTCTGAATATCATCAGTAAAACTACGTAGTTCATCCTCTGTAATTTCACCATTCTTTTCAAGCTTTTTCAGATCATCATTCGCATCACGACGAATATTACGTACAGCCACCTTTGCTTCTTCACCATACTTCTTAACAAGCTTTGTTAATTCAACACGGCGCTCTTCTGTCAAAGCTGGTATGACGATTCGAATAACAGATCCATCGTTAGTTGGAGTTATTCCTAAGTCTGATTTCAAAATAGCCTTTTCAATTTCACCAAGAGAAGTTTTATCATAAGGCGTAATAACGAGCATACGAGCCTCAGGAACATTCACTGATGCTAATTGATTAACAGGTGTTTGAGCACCATAGTAGTCTACCGTAATCTTGTCTAATAATGATGCACTTGCGCGTCCTGCGCGAATTGTCGATAGTTCACGTTGATAAGCTTGAATTGCCTTATCCATCTTTTCTTTTGCCAATGTAATAACAGATTGACCCATTTTATTTCCCCCTCACAACTGTTCCAATATTTTCTCCTTGAACTACACGCTTGATATTGCCTTCCTCCATTATAGAAAATACGATTAAAGGAATATCATTATCCATACATAATGAAGATGCAGTAGAATCCATAACAGCTAATCCTTCTTTTAATACATCTAAGTAAGAAAGAGTTTCATACTTTACTGCATTTTTATCAATTGCTGGATCAGCAGTATATACTCCATCCACATTGTTTTTTGCCATTAAGATGACTTCTGCTTCGATTTCTGCTGCACG
This sequence comes from Bacillus sp. BGMRC 2118, assembly GCA_008364785.1. Lineage (GTDB taxonomy): Bacteria > Bacillota > Bacilli > Bacillales > SA4 > Bacillus_BS. The sequence goes on from VTTJ01000005.1 coordinate 112,979, forward strand.
TAATGCTGCTGTTGTATCTGTAGAGAAATAAGGATTTCCCGTACCAGCTGCAAAAATGACAACTCGCTTCTTCTCTAAATGTCTAATTGCTTTTCTTCTTATGTAAGGTTCTGCGACTTGTCTCATTTCAATAGAGGATTGTACACGAGTTTGTATTCCCAAGTTCTCGAGGCTATCTTGAAGGGCTAATGAGTTCATTACCGTCGCAAGCATACCCATATAGTCTGCATTTGCACGATCCATTCCCATCTCACTTCCAGCTTTACCTCTCCAAATATTCCCTGCACCAACAACAACTGCAACTTCCACATTCATTTCCGCAATCTCTTTAATCTGCTTGGCAATGGACTGAATGATGGCAGGATTTATACCGAAGCCTTGATCACCTGCGAGTGCTTCACCACTTAATTTTAATACAACACGTTTATATTTTGCAGTACTCATCTTTACCTCCTATGAACCAATTTAAGTATTAGCAAGATTAGCTAGTTTTCAAAAAAAGGGGAACACATTGTGTCCCCTATCTTCCTAAAATGATGATTCCTACTATTACGTAAGGAACAGAAATAGATAGGAAAGGATAACCAATACTATTGTACCCTTTCCACCCTATACTGCAATCATTATTTAGGACTTTTTATGATTTACTTGTTCACTTGGTTCATAACTTCTTCAGCAAAGTTATCTTGACGCTTCTCGATTCCTTCTCCAACTTCATAACGTACGAAGTTTACAACAGTAGCACCTTTGCTCTCAACAAATTTGCGTACCTTTTGATCTGGATCTTTTACGAAGCTTTGATCTAATAAACAAACATCTTCGAAGAACTTGCCCATACGACCTTCTACCATCTTTTGAACGATGTTTTCAGGCTTACCTTCATTTAGAGCTTGCTGAGTTAATACTTCACGCTCACGAGCGATTTCTTCTTCAGTTACAGCATCACGGTCAATATACTTAGGGTTTACTGCTGCGATATGCATAGCAACATCTTTCGCAACTGTTTCATCAGTAGTACCTTCAAGAGTTACTAGTACACCAATTTTCCCACCCATGTGTAGGTATCCACCGAATGCACCATTATCCGCTTTACTAGAAATCGTGAAACGACGTAATGTAATCTTTTCACCAATCTTAGCGATAGCAGAACTAATATAATCTGCAACTGTAGCACCATTATCCATTGTTTGAGTTAATGCTTCTTCAGTTGAAGCTGGTTTGTTCTTTAGAAGGTGTGCAGCTAATTCTTTAACTAACTGTTGGAAGCCTTCGTTTTTAGCAACGAAATCTGTCTCAGAGTTAACTTCTAAAATTACCGCTTCATTTCCTTGAACTTCAATATATGAAATTCCTTCAGCCGCAATACGATCTGATTTCTTAGCAGCACTTGCCATTCCTTTTTCACGTAGGAAGTCAATTGCTTTCTCCATGTCACCATTTGTTTCTGTTAAAGCTTTTTTACAATCTAACATACCTGCGCCAGTTTTTTCACGTAATTCTTTAACCATTTGAGCTGTTACAGCCATTGAAAATTCCTCCTTGACTTTATCATTTATGTATTTTTTGATATTGATATATAATATATCCGAAAAAAATAAGAATGAACCGTATTTATCCCTTAAAAAAGGTGATAAAAAGGCTTATGTCCCTCTTATCACCTATACGTATTACTTAAGCAGTTGGTGCAGTTTCTTCACCTTGTTTTGATTCAAGGATTGCATCTGCAATTTTAGCAGTAAGAAGTTTTACAGCACGAATAGCATCATCATTTGCAGGGATTACATAATCAATTTCATCCGGATCACAGTTTGTATCAACGATACCAACGATTGGGATGTTTAATTTATGTGCTTCAGCAACTGCAATACGCTCTTTACGAGGATCAATGATGAATAAAGCATCAGGAAGTTGCTTCATATCTTTAATTCCGCCTAAGAACTTTTCAAGACGTTCTAATTCCTTTTTAAGGTTAATAACCTCTTTCTTAGGAAGTACTTCAAATGTACCATCTTCTTGCATCTTTTCGATATCACGAAGGCGCTTAATACGCTTTTGAATTGTTTCGAAGTTAGTTAATGTTCCACCTAACCAACGTTGGTTAACAAAGTACATACCTGAACGCTCAGCTTCTTCCTTAACTGAATCTTGAGCTTGCTTCTTAGTACCAACAAATAGCATAGTACCACCATTAGCTCCTAATTCTTTAACGAAGTTGTAAGCTTCTTCAACTTTTTTCACAGTTTTTTGTAGATCAATGATATAAATCCCGTTACGTTCTGTGAAAATGTACTTCTTCATTTTTGGGTTCCAACGGCGAGTTTGATGACCGAAGTGAACACCAGCTTCAAGTAATTGTTTCATTGAAATTACTGACATGTGTTTTTCCTCCTAATGGTTTGTTTTCCTCCGCTTCTATCATTTTTGAATACAACTGTAATAACAGCACCCGTAATCAAATCTAAAAGCGTGTGTAATTAACACCGAAAATTAATATAACATAAGAACAACATTCAATCAAGCTTGTTTTATATAATTACGTATTAAATTTCAGAAATAACTCGATTTCTGTCTTTCCTTTATTTAACCTTTTTGCAATTTCTTCTACCGTTAGACCTTCCTTTGACAGGATTTGAACTTGGACATTTAATGGTAGACTTTCAAAAGGTGGCTTCTTCGGTACTTCCTTTACTATTTCTGTCTTACCTTCCGTTTTTCTTTCTATATTATCTATGTTCTCTTCTTTTTGTTTGGAATCCTTCGCACCAGAAGCCTCTTCCCTTTTGAAGGTAGGTAATAACTCCATTAAATCTTCATTAGAAATTTCATTCTCTACCGTGTCAATCTTCGCTGGCTTTGCATTTAGTACTGGTGTTTCCTTTTTCTTTATTTCATTTTGTTGCTTTTTAGCACCTTTTTTAGGTTTGTCATTATTCACTTTTATTTCTTCAATGAACTTCTCATTTTCTTCTTTCATTTCTAGAATATATGATGATAGTATATCCTCCATGTCCTTCATGATTGAGGCTTGCTTTCTTTCTATATCTCTCATTTTTTCTATTCTAAAGTATAATAAGACAATACTTAAAAATGATACGACATGAAGAATGAAACTAACAACAAGTAGAAATGTACTCATATTGACTCCTTATAAACTAATATCAATAGATTTCCCTTTAAAAGGGTGGTTCTCTTTTTTCTTCTTTTTTTGATATTGTTTTTCTGCTGGATTATGTTCTGAACGTAAATGGAGAGCCGCCCCGTCTTTTTGATTGGCAGTTCCTACTTGACGGCGCTTTCGATCTTCCTGTTTTCTTACTTCATCAGTGATATGCTCTTGCATATGCTGACCTCTATTTTGCATTTGTTCAACGATTTTACTAACGTCCTGTGTTTTTGGTAATGCAACTTGCAATTCCGCTAACCGAATCCCCATAAAAGCACATCCTTTGCCTTTACTGACTGTATTATTCGTAAATTGTGTCTAGAATCTTCTTCATTTTGAAAAGCGCTTTTGAGTGAATTTGAGAAATACGTGATGTAGATAGCCCCATTACTTGTCCAATCTCTGTTAATGTTAATTCTTCCTTATAAAACAAGCTGACTACTAGCTGTTCTTTATCATTTAACTGCTCAATTACAGATGTGAGCTTATCAACAAGTTCATCTTTCAGCATCTTTTCTTCTGGGGTGAGTGTCTTTTCATCTTTTATCGTAAATTTAGGTGAGTCTGTTGCATCATCATCCTTTAAACCGTCATCAAGAGATAATACATTTGCAAAGAATCCTTCTGTAACTGTTTGTTGTACTTCATCCTCTGTCATACCTAGCTCTCTTGCAACTTCTCCAGGAGTTACCGTTCTCATATGCTGTTGTTCCAGCTTTTCAATAACTGAATCAATTTTCTTAGATTTTTCTCTTGAACTTCTCGGTAGCCAATCTTCCTTTCTAAGTCCATCTATTATGGCACCTCTTATTCTAAAGGAAGCATATGTATCAAACTTTAAATCTCGTTTAGGGTCAAATTTCTCTAATGCATCATAAAGCCCAAGCATCCCTAAGCTCATTAGATCATCTCGATTCACACTTTTCGGCAATCCGACAGCGATCCGTTGCACATGAAAATTTACTAACGGCATGTACAATCTAATTAAGGAATCACCTGCATGTGTGTCTCGAGATTCAGTCCATTTTTGCCAATGTATTTGATCCTCATTTGAGGAAACCTGTGTCATAACACCTTCTCCTTTGCCGGACTTGTTTCAAAGAACAATCCAAACTTTGTTTCTTACATTAATCCTGCTCTTTTAACAAGTCTTTTATATAATGAGAAACAGCTTCTGCATCCTCATCAGTAAGTTTATCCATGGAATGACGCAATTGTTCAGCATCCATACTATCCGTTATCTTTGTTTGTTTGTTAATAGATTTAGTATTACCCTTTGGGTCACTGATTATAAAATGTATCATCCATCTAAATACATAGGCAATTAGAAAGAAAGATACGCAGGCAATCAGCCCTCGTATCAAGGATGTCAAAAAACCGTTATTTGCAAATGCAGAAAAGAAGACAACGATAAAGCCAATTATTGCGAAAGTTAAGTTCAGTACCCATGTGCCAAACATTATAAAATAGACACTCCTTGGTTAACAGTGCGGATCGAAAGTTCACTAGTGAATGGATCGAATTCAATGGTTCGACCGCTATTTCCACCGGTATCCTCTCCTACTAACGAAATATTTAAGCGCTTCAATTCATCCTTCACAGCCTCTACATTTCTTGGACCTATTCTCATCAGGTCACTACCGGAAGTAAACTGGAACATCTGTGCGCCACCGGCAATTTTTGCTTTTAATTGTGCTTTTTTGCCACCAGCATTCATAATCTGTTTCAAAAGTTCTTCTATCGCAGTGTTTGCGTATTTAGCTTTGTTCATATCCCCATTTTTTGCAAGTTGTGAGTCAGGAAGCATAATATGAGCCAGCCCGGCTACTTTACTCACTGAGTCATAAAGGACCACCCCTACACAGGAACCTAAACCTGAAGTTCTAATAATGTGAGGAGGTTTGACTATATTCATATCTGCAATACCAACCTTCACTACTTCTTGATTACTCATGATCAAATACACCTAATGCTTTAAAGATAATGGAGAAGGAATCAGGATCAGGTAAATAGAAGAAGTGACCTTTAACACTCTCGCTCATAGGCTGGTCTTCCTCGATTAACGTTGTATCAATCACAATCGCGTAATCACTTACTGTAGACAGTTCAATAAGACCAAAACTAATAATTGCACCAATCATATCCACACTAATAGCTGGTACAGAAGGATATAGACTTAGTTTAGTAAAATCTGAAAAAGAAGATAAATAAGAACCAGTTAAAATATTTCCGAGCTCTTGAAGAGCGGATATTGCAAGCTCAGAGTATGGTGGATTTTCCATTGAAAAGGATGGATCATTTGTTAAGTATTGAATGAAACGAGTTGCCTGTTCAAGGGAGAGAATAAAAAACATACTACCTGGAGCATCTCCCTCCACACGCAAGAATACACTAGCTACAACCGTTTCTGATCCTCCCAGCAGGTCCATTACTTCATTGAACGAAACCACTTGAACACTAGGAACCTTCATATCAACCTTTTTATCAAGCAGCTTCGAAAGTGCTGTAGCTGCATGTCCTGCACCGATATTACCTACTTCTTTTAATATATCTATATGTGTTGAGTTCATTTTTTCAATAAATGACATATTCTTTATCCTTCTATCCGTTAATCTCAGTTAACTCTTTTACACTCAATACTTTCTCAAGCTTCAATAAAATTAATAAACGTCGATCAAGTTTTGCAACACCGTTTAAATAATCTGCTTCAACTGTTCCTACTACTTCTGGAGCTGGTTCAATGCTTTCACTTTGCAAATCAATGACATCATTTGCAGCATCTACGATTAAACCAACATCCATTGTTTCTAACGTTACGATAATGACCCTTGTACTGTCATTGTATGGCATTTCTTCTAATCCGAATCTGATTCTTAAGTCAATAATTGGAGTGACCACACCACGTAGATTAATGACACCTTTTACATATTTCGCAGTCCCAGGAACTCTTGTAATGTGCAGCACCTTTTCGATTGATTGAACCTGTTGAACAGGTATTCCATATTCTTCATCAGCTAATTGGAATACAATAACCTTTAAGTTGTTTGTCACTTCTTCAGACATGAGTTGTACCTCCTTTCTTATTTAATTAACGCATTCGAATCAATAATTAAAGCAACTTGTCCATCCCCTAATATCGTTGCTCCTGAAATAGCAAAGATAGAGGATAAATAATTACCGAGAGATTTAAGCACAACTTCCTGTTGTCCAATAAAAGAATCTACGACAAGTGCTGCTATTTTATCTCCTTTACGAACAATAACAACTGAAATATAGTCGCTTTCTTGTTCTTCACCTGGTACATCAAAGATATCTTTTAAGTTAACTAGTGGAATCACTTTTCCTCTAAAATCAATTACTTTTTGACTATGGGCACTTAAGATATCTTCCTTTTTAACAATGGCCGTTTCAATAATTGATGATAACGGAACCGCATATTTTTCTTTTTGAAGTTCAACTAACATAACTGAAATAATAGACAACGTTAATGGTAGTTGAATCGAAAAAGTAGTTCCCTGTCCTTCAACTGAATCGATCGTTATCGAACCACCTAAGGATTCAATTGTATTCTTTACAACATCAAGGCCTACACCGCGACCTGAAATATCTGAGATGGTTTCTGCTGTTGAAAAGCCTGATGACATTATTAGTTCAAATACTTGTTTATCACTTAGTGAGGCAGCTTGTTGTTCTGTAACAACACCCTTGCTAATCGCCTTACCTAGCACTCTGTCTTTATTAATACCTGCACCATCATCTTGAATTTCAATAAATACATGGTTACCACTATGGTATGCCTTTAAAATAACAGTACCTTCTTCGTCTTTCCCATTCTTCTTACGTACTTCCGGCATTTCAACTCCATGATCTAATGCATTACGAATGAGATGCACAAGTGGATCACCAATTTCGTCAACTACAGTTCGATCAAGTTCCGTTTCTGCACCTACAATGACTAAGTTAATCTTTTTACCTAGATCTCTAGCCAATTGTCTTACCATACGAGGGAAGCGGTTGAATACTGTTTCAACTGGTACCATTCTCATATTCAGGATGATGTTTTGTAAATCCCCTGAGATTCTTGACATATGTTCAACTGTTTCATGTAGTTCTGAGTTATTTAGCTCTCTTGAAATTTGTTCTAATCTACCTCGGTCAATCACGAGCTCTTCGAAGAGGTTCATTAAAATATCTAAGCGTTCAATATTAACACGAATTGTTTTATTACTTGCAGCTTTAGCTTGAGTTGATGGTGCATTTGTTTCCTTCTCTGGTGACGGCACTTCCTGCACAACCTCTTTTTCTTCAGTAGTTGCTACGTCTAGAGGCTTACCCTCATCTTCAGAAACCTGATTAGAGAAGTCAATTGCTTTTACCTCAACTTTATCTACCTCGGATACCTTTAATACTTTGCCTTGAATATCTTCAGGTGATTCCGTCGATACAATTGTTACCGTAAAGGACTGATCAAACTTCTCATCCTCCAGTAATTCAACTGCAGGATTTGATTTAATGACTTCACCAATTTGTTCAAGAATTTCAAAAACCATAAATACACGTGCTGCCTTTAGTAAGCAGTCTTCACGAAGAGAAACAGAAACCTCATAACTTGTAAAGCCTTGTTCAGCAGACTGCTTTAATACAGTTAACTCAAATTCGTCATAAGTTTGACTAGGAATTGATGTAATGATGTCCTCTTTTGTAATCGTATTATTTTGAGGAGAAGGTGATGCCCCAATTGGTTCTCCTTTTTCGATTGCAGCTAGCTTCTCAACGACACTCCGAACATCTCGCTTTCCACTCCCGCCTTCAGCAATAGAATGAACCATAGCTTCAAGGTCATCTACTGATTGAAAAACAACATCCAAAATCTCTGGGGTAACTGAAATTTTCTCATTTCTAATACCATCAAGAACATTTTCCATTTGATGAGTTAAACTTGCTAAATCTTCGTACCCCATCGTTGCGGACATACCTTTTAACGTATGTGCAGATCGGAAAATCTCATTAACAATTGCAATATTTGTAGGATTTTTTTCCAATTCTAACAAGTTGCTGTTTACGGCTTGTAAATGTTCCTTACTTTCTTCTATAAAGACTTCCAAGTACTGATTCATTTCCATAAAATCACACACCCCTTTACGTATGTAGCATTTTCATTATTTGTTCAGCTATTTCATCTAATCGTACTATAGAGTCTACTTTATTCGATGCTACTGCAGCTTTCGGCATTCCATACACAATGGCTGTTTCCTCTGATTCTGCAATACTACGAACTTCTCCGGTATTTTTCAACTTAACCAGGCCTTCTGTCCCATCTGAGCCCATTCCTGTCATAATAACTGCCACCTTAGCGTAATCTGACAGTTGACTTACAGACTCGAATAATAAATCAACAGAAGGACGGTGTCCATTTTTGGGTGGTGACAGATCTAAATTTACTGCTAATGATGTTCCAATTCTCTTTACCAGCAAATGATAACCACCAGGGGCAATATATGCTGTGCCCTTTTTAATAATTTCACCATCTTCTGCTTCTTTCACCTCAATTTGACTCAAGGAATCTAACCTGGAAGCTAAAGACTTCGTGAATCCAGCTGGCATATGCTGAACAATGAGTATAGGAGCATCAATATCTTTAGGTAACCTTGTGATCACTTGTTGAAGTGCACGAGGACCACCAGTTGATGTTCCGATACAAATGACCTTTTTTGACAGATTTAGTGTTTTTTTGTCGAAAAATTCATTATTATCTATTTTACTATACTCTCTACTAATAGGTATAGAGGTAATCTTCATATCATTCATTTGTTTTAATTTCGTATTTTTCACTTTTGAAGCATGATAAACTTTGTCCTTTATGATCTCCTTCACTTTGTGCAAATCAAGTGAAATTGCTCCTGAAGGCTTCTCTATAAAGTCAACGGCACCATACTGCATAGCTAATATCGTATTTTCTGCACCTTCTTTTGTCGTACTAGATAACATAATTACCGGCACCGGATTCACTTTCATTATTTCCTTAAGTGCTTCTATGCCATTTAAAATGGGCATTTCAACATCTAATGTAACGACGTCAGGCTTTAGCTCTTGTACTTTCTTTACAGCATCTTGGCCGTTACGGGCAGTTCCTACAATCTGAAAACGACTATCCTCTTCAAGAAAGTTAGTGATGAGCTTTCTCATGAATGCCGAATCGTCTACAATGAGCACTTTGATTCTATCCATAGGTACCCTACCTTTCTTGGAAGTAATGTCTTAACCTGGAAATAAAACTAAATGACTTTGGTTTTTGCTTTCCATTTTCTATGGAGTTTCCATCTATATAACGTTCTGTGATTTCCTTCATTGCCATACTAACCTTTGATTTCGGGTCGAAAATAGAAAATGGAGTTTGTCTACTCACTGCTTTATTCACATTACGATCATCTGGCAAGTACCCTAGTTGAACAATTTCCTTTTTTAAAAATTGTCTCATCACTTCGCTCAGTCGTTTTAATGTGCTTGTACCTTCTTCATGTGATAAGACTCTATTCACAATAAGGTAAAACTCGGCATTATTTTCTTTCGTACAAATATATTTCATCATGGAATAGGCATCTGTAATAGCTGTTGGTTCTGGTGTCGTCACAACAAATATCTCATGTACAGATAATAAAAATTGCAGACTGTCTTCAGTAATACCCGCACCCATATCAAACAATATATAATCATAATCCAAAGCAAGTTTGCCAAGCTGATTTAAGAAATAAGAAAGCTTGTCTGAATCAAGCTTAAACAACGTCGATAAGCCTGATCCACCTGATATAAAATCAACACCTTCAGGTCCTTCTTTTATGATGTCCTGTATAGAAACACCTTGCTTAAAGATATCTACAAAGCTTCCTCTTGAACTTAATCCCATTAAGATGTCAATATTCCCCATACCGATATCCATATCAAAAATTAACACCTTTTGTTGTTGTCTAGCTAGGTTGATCGCAAAATTCAGTGAAAAATTGGATTTACCGACTCCACCCTTACCGCTAACAACGGCAATAACCTTTGCTTCAGTACGGTCTTTCATTCGTTGAAGTCGCTGGCGTAGGCTTTCAGCTTGGTCTCTCATTTGGTATCTACCTCAAGAATTGTATTTACAATATCATTAGGAGTTGCTTCTATAATATCATCAGGAACATTTTGGCCTGTTGTTAAATAGGCAACACCTTTTTTATATTTTGTCATTAAATTTAAAATTGACCCAAATTGCGATGTTTCATCTGTTTTCGTAAAAATGAATCGATTGATAAAAATTAGTGAAAACTGACGATAGATTTCCTCCATATCCCTTTGCTTTGCTGTAAGAGATAAGACGAGAAACGTTTCCATCTCCTCTGTAAAATCAATAACCTCTTTTAAATCTTCAACATATTGATGGTTTCTGAAATTCCTACCCGCAGTATCAATGAACACTAAATCATAGGTAGAGTATTTATCCTTCGCAACCTTGAAATCATCTAGGTTATAACAAACCTCAATAGGTACATCTAAAATCTTCGCATATGTTTTGAGCTGCTCTATAGCCGCAATTCGATACGTATCTGTCGTAATAAAGGCGACCTTTTTTTTATGCTTAATCACACATTGAGCTGCTATTTTAGCCAGTGTTGTAGTTTTACCAACTCCAGTTGGTCCAACAACATTAATATACTTCCTATTAAAAGAGATACCACCATGTTCGTACTGCTCCACTCTTCTCAAAAGGTCTTCTTTTAACACGTTATACATCTCTGCCTCATTACTAGTTGCATTATTTTTATACCAATTCTCTAACAGTTTAGACATAATATCTGACTGAAGTTCATCATTAATCTCTTGGTCTTCCAGCTTATCTAAAATCTTCTGCAAGGGTTTGGGATATAGTGATGCATTTACAGTTGACTTAGACTGGGTATCCTTGATTAATGATTTTAATTCACTAATTTCCTTTAACAGATCGACGTCATTCTTTTGTGTTAATGATTTAACGAGAGGCGCAATGTCCTCGAACTTGGACGAATCTTTTATAAGTGGAATATTTACAGGTGCCGTGCGTTCTCTTTCTTTTATAGTTGGTTCTTTTTGAATCGGTTCTTTCTCAAATGGAGACGGATCAACGGCTGCCATTACTTCAATATTTTTTTTCGTGAAGAAACCAAAGAAACCACCTGTATGGACAACCTTTGAGTTTAAGATTACAGCGTCCTTTCCTAAGTCAGCTCTAACTTTTTTCATAACTTCAGGCATGGAAGGTGCAACATACTTTTTTACTTTCAATCTATATTCACCACCCCAACACTTTGCACTTCAACATTCGCTTCTAATTCGTTGTATGATAAGACCGGTACATTTGGTAAATATCTCTCAATTAATTGCTTGACATACATACGAACGGCAGGAGAGCAAAGGATAATTGATTGCTGTTCTTGCAATGACAACTGTTCAACAAGACTTGCCACTGACGAAATAATCGCTTGAGAGACATTTGGATCTAAGGCTAAGTAATTTCCGTGTTCGGTTTGTTGAACACCTTCTGCTATCGCCTTTTCAACTTTCCCTGACACTGTCACTACTCTTAAGACATCCCCTTCGCTAACAAATTGTGAAGTAATCTGCCTCGCAAGTGCTTGTCTTACATACTCCGTTAATATATCCGTGTCTGTTGTCATCTTTCCAAAGTCCGCTAATGTTTCAAATATAACTGGTAAGTTTCTTATTGAAACCTTTTCTCTTAATAGCTTACCCAATACTTTCTGAACTTCTCCTATTGATAAAGGATTTGGTGTGACCTCTTCCACTAAGATTGGATATGCTTCCTTGATATGGTCCACAAGCTGTTTCGTTTCTTGTCTACCAAGTAACTCATGGGCATTTGATTTAAGTATTTCTGTTATGTGAGTTGAAACGACTGATGGTGGGTCGACAACTGTATACCCAAACATTTCTGCTTGTTCTTTCGTCTCGTCGGTAATCCATTTCGCAGGTAAACCAAATGATGGTTCAATTGTATCTATTCCTTGTACAACGTCATCATCCATACCTGGACTCATCGCTAAGTAGTGGTCCAGCAGAAGCTCACCCCTTGCTATTTCATTACCCTTTATTTTTAATCGATATTCATTAGGTTGTAGCTGGATATTATCTCTTATACGAACAACTGGTATGACAATTCCTAATTCAATCGCTAATTGTCTACGAATCATGACAACACGGTCTAATAAGTCCCCGCCCTGATTGGTATCTGCCAGTGGAATAAGTCCATATCCAAATTCAAACTCTATCGGATCAACATTCAAGAGATTGACGACACTTTCAGGACTCTTCATTTCGTCTGTCTCAATTTGTTCCTCAAGTTCCTCTAGTTCCATTTCATCTGGTTGTTTTGGCTTGCCTAGCATATATCCACCAAATCCTAATAAGCCTGCAAGCGGAATGGTAAGCAGATCGTTTAAAGGTGTAAATAAACCTAATAAAAAGATCGTTGCACCTGCCACATATAGCATTTTGGGGAAGGCGAATAATTGCGTTGTAATATCTTGACTTAAATTTCCGTCAGATGCTGCACGTGTAACAATAAGCCCTGTAGCAGTTGACGTCATTAAGGCAGGTATTTGTGAAACTAACCCATCACCGACCGATAAAATCATAAAACGATTTGCAGATTCACCAATGCTCATATCCATTTGTAGCATTCCAATTACAATCCCAACTAAAATATTGATGATTGTAATAATGATACCCGCAATGGCATCTCCTTTTACGAATTTACTAGCACCATCCATTGCTCCATAAAAGTCTGCTTCACGACCAACTTTTTCTCTTCTTGCTGTCGCATCTTTCTCTGAAATCAAACCCGCATTTAAATCTGCATCTATTGCCATTTGTTTACCCGGCATAGCATCCAATGTAAAACGTGCAGCAACTTCAGATACACGCTCTGAACCCTTTGTGATTACCATAAATTGGATAATAATTAAGATTAAGAAGATAACAAAACCTACGAGTACATTTCCTCCAACCACGAAATTACCAAACGTATGAACAACATTCCCTGCATCTCCATGACTTAAGATAGCTCTGGTTGTAGAGACATTTAATCCAAGTCGAAATAATGTCAATACGAGTATAAGTGAAGGAAATACGGATAGCTGAAGTGGCTCTGTCATATTCATAGAAGTTAACAAAACCACTAGAGCAAGGGAAATATTAATCATAATTAAAATATCTAATAATAGACCTGGCAGTGGTAAAATTAACATCATAATAATTAAGACGACACCAACAATTACGGGTAAGTCTCTAGCTCTCACATTAAACACTCCTAACCTACTGCGTTAGACTTTATGCTTTAATCGATACACATAAGCTAAAATCTCCGCTACAGCTTTAAAAAATTCTTCAGGAATCGCATCCCCAATCTCTGTCTGCTCGTATAGAGCTCTTGCTAGAGGACGATTTTCTATAGTCGGTATATCATGATTATTTGCAATAGAACGTATTTTTAATGCAATATAATCGACACCACTTCCTACGACATACGGTGTATCCATTTTTTCTTCGTCATATTTTAATGCAACGGCATAATGTGTTGGATTGGTAATTATGACATCAGCTTTAGGGATATCCTGCATCATACGAGACATCGCCATCTCTCGTTGCTTCTGCTTAATCTTCCCTTTAATAAAGGGATCTCCCTCTGTATTCTTATATTCATCCTTTATATCTTGTTTTGACATACGGATATTTTTTTCGAAATCAAATTTTTGGTAAGCGTAATCAAATACTGCTAACAGTAATAATGTAATTGTGGCAGCAAACCCCATCTTCATGACCAATTTTGCTAAGAACAGCAATGACTCTTCCAGGTCTGTTTGTGATAGACGCATAATTCCATCCCAATCTCCCCAAAGGACGATAAAGGTTACTAATCCCACTAAGCTAATTTTTAACGTTGACTTCAATAGTTCAACAATTGCCCTCATAGAGAAGATTCTTTTGGCACCCTTAATTGGATCTATTTTATCCAGTTTGAATTGAATGGACTCCGTTGAAAATAAAAATCCAACCTGCATATAATTTGCAATCAATCCCCCTACCATAGCAACAAGCATGATGGGTGCTAGGATCATTGCTAATTCGGGCAGTAAGGTATGCAGTAATGTGAATACGTTTTTCTCAGTTAGCTCTATATGCATAAAATCTTCAAAACTACGGACTAAAATATCCATAATTTTGCCTAAAATAAATCCTCCACTAAACCAAAAAAAAAGGAACACAAATAGGAGAAGGATGGCTGTATTTACATCCTGACTTTTCGCTACTTGCCCCTTTTTCCTGGATTCTTGGCGCTTTTTCGGAGTCGCCTTTTCTGTTTTTTCTCCGGCAAAGAATTGAAGATTCAGCGAATATCTATACAATATCTAAGCCCCTCCTATAATTTGCATTAACCCTCTCATTGCATATAATGCCTGTTCGAACAGATTACCTACGAGCATCAAGAATACAGACATTAATACGATTAACATGATAAATGCAGCACCAATTTTCAATGGCATTCCAACGACAAATATGTTTAATTGTGGAACTGTTCGCGCCACAATACCTAGCGCAACGTCAATTAAAAATAAGGATCCAACTAGTGGCATTGACATTTGAAATGCTATAACAAACATTGAATTAAATGTTTTAACCATATGATTAAGAAGCTGTTCTTCACCAAACGGAACCCATAACTGATCTAACGGAATAGTTTTGTAACTATAAAAGATACCGTCAATAAGCATATGATGTCCGTTTACTGATAATAAAAATAATAAAGATACTATGTATAAAAACTGGCCCATTAATGGTGACTGAGCCCCTGTTTGGGGATCTACTACATTTGCTATTGCAAATCCCATTTGGAAGTCTATAAAACCGCCCGCACTTTGAATGGCTGACATAATAATATAAGCTATGAGTCCAATAGATAAGCCAACTGCAATTTCTTTTAAGATAAGCAAAATATAAAATTCATCGAGCTGAAGTGATGGAATTTCTACTGTATAATACATAATCCAAGATAAAAAAAACGCCATTCCAACCCGATGCATAGCTGGTATGGTACGGTAGGAGAAGATTGGGACTGTAACAAAAAATGATGTGACCCGAACTAAAATTAATATAAATGCTGATATTTTAACTACAAATTCTTCCATTGGATTAACCTATATACTTATGTAAATTACTAAATATTTGATAAGTGAAACTTATCATTCGAGAAAGCATCCACGGCCCAAAGAAAATAATACCAACAAACACTGCTACTATTTTCGGAACAAAAGCTAATGTTTGCTCTTGGATTTGTGTTGTTGCTTGAAAAATACTTACAAGTAGTCCAATACCCAGCGCTAAAAGTAATAGTGGTCCGCTTATCATGAGTACTGTATATATTGCTTGTTCAGCTGTTGAAATTACAAATTCTGAAGTCAAACCGAATCACTTCCTATAAATCACACTTTTTTTCAGATTCCATCCATTAGAAATGATCAAAAACTGATAAGTAAAGACCTTACTACTAAGTACCATCCGTCTACTAAGACAAAAAGTAAAATTTTAAATGGTAATGAAATCATTACAGGAGGTAACATCATCATCCCCATTGACATCAGAACACTTGCCACTACCATATCAATTACTAAAAAAGGGATAAATATCATAAACCCTATTTGAAAGGCTGTTTTCATCTCACTAATAGCAAATGCTGGTACTAAGGCTGTTAGTGGTATATCTTCTACTGTTTTTGGCCTTTCTATTCCCGAATAACCTAAAAACAATGCTAAATCCTTTTGACGGGTGTGCTTACTCATGAATTCTTTCATTGGTAATGATGCCCGATCATACGCTTCCTCCAGGGATATTTCATTATTAAAGAGAGGTGTTAATGCTTGATCGTTAACCTCAGTAAAGGTTGGTGTCATAATAAAAAATGTCATAAATAGTGCTAACCCGATCACGACTTGGTTTGGTGGCATTTGCGGAGTACCAATCGAAGTTCGTACAAATGACAGGACAATCATTATCCTCGTGAAACTAGTCATTAATATTAATATACTAGGAGCCAAAGACAACACTGTCATGAGAAGAAGCAACTTTACAGACGTTGAAACATTTTCTGGATTATTAGTATTAAAAAACTCCATAAACTCATTCATTGTCTTGATTCCCTTTCTTCTCTAGCTCCTTGAGAATATCTTTTCTTCCTTTTGATAGCTCCGACAATTGTTTTGTTAAATGTGTCTTAAAATCTTGATGTTCAGAGCGCTGATTCCCATTATAGCCTTTAATCTTCTCCACAATCTTACTCAACAAGTCATTGGGTTGAAGCAATTGTTGGACCTCGTTCTGTTGAAACTTAAGTAATTGTTCAATTTCTTCTTCTGAGTCAATTTCCTTCAGTAATTGTATATCTTCACCTACACCAACTACTAAAATTCGATTTCCTACTTTTACAAGCTGTACAGAACGATTTCCACCAAGGCTTGTACCACCAAGATTCATCATGGTCTTTGTGGAAGTAAACGATTGATTCTTCTTTTTTATGAAACGGAGAGTTACATATAAAAGAGCAAGCACAAGAAGCAGCGAAAAAAGCAGATTAATAAAATCAAAAGCGCCAAAATTCGTATCTGGTGTCTCAAGCTGCTCTTCATCAGTAAGTGGTGTTACTGGTTCTTCTGTCGCCTCATTCTTCTCTTCTGTTGTTGTCGATTTATCATTTGATTGTTCTTGTTCTTTTTTTAGTGAGTCAAATACACTAGCATTATCATCTGCTCCCGCCTGTACGTTTTCTGGTTGTACAAGCGGTATAAACAGACAACTCATCGATACTATCATGATTACACTTAGTTTACGTAGCAATTGCTGCCACCTCTTATTTTTGTTAGAGTTTCTAGCTTGCACAGTTTAAGATAACGCTTTTCCAATCGCTTCAAGTACTCGGTCTGCCTGGAATGGTTTAACGATAAAGTCTTTTGCTCCTGCTTGAATTGCATCGATTACCATTGCTTGTTGTCCCATTGCAGAACACATAATAACTTTTGCACTTGGATTTAATTTCTTTATTTCTTTTAATGCTGTAATTCCATCCATTTCTGGCATCGTAATATCCATTGTTACTAAATCAGGCTGGTGTTCTTTGTATTGTTCGACTGCTTGCATACCATCAGCCGCTTCACCTACGATTTCATATCCGTTCTTTGATAAAATATCTTTAATCATCATTCTCATAAATGCTGCATCATCTACGATTAAAATCTTGTGTGCCATTGACCTTATCCCCCTACTAATTAACGTAAATTTTTAATTCTGTCGCTTTGACTAATGATATCCGTAACTCGTACTCCAAAATTCTCATCAATTACTACAACTTCCCCTTTAGCGACTAGTTTGTTATTCACTAGTATGTCTACCGGTTCACCTGCCAGCTTGTCTAATTCCAAAATTGAACCTGATGAAAGTTCCAGAATCTCCTTAACAGAACGTTTCGTCCTACCTAATTCCACTGTTACATGAAGTGGAATATCAAGAAGCATATCAAGATTCTTTGATTCTGCTCCAGGTAATGTAGTTGTTTCAAAGTTCGAAAATGCTGCAGGTTGTACTTGTGGTTGGTACCCCGCTGGCATTCCTTGAGATGAAACAATTTGTTGCCCGTTTCCACCTTGGTATGAATTTTGATATTGCACTTGGTACATATCCTGTTGTGGCGCATAACCATGGTTCCCTTGGTGCTGAACGTATTGGTTGTTAGGCGGTGCTTGTTGTACCTGAGGTTGCTGGTATTGAACCTGGCTGCTCTCCTGCTGTATGGTTTGAGCACCTTGTGGTGCCGCAGCTTGATTGGAAGCTGGTGGAGACTGTACTTCCTGTTGTATTTCTGTACTTGGGTTTAACAATTCATTAACTAAACTTTTTGCAAACGATAATGGTAATAGTTGCATGATATTTGAATCAATTAAATCACCAATTTTTAATTTAAAGGCAACCTGGACTAGTATATCTTCTTGGTTTGTGATCGATTCGCCACCTTCTCCAGCAGCTAAATCCATCATCTCAATACTAGGAGGCGAAATATCAACCTTCTTATTAAATATTGTGGACATTGATGTTGCAGCAGATCCCATCATCTGATTCATTGCTTCTTGTACTGCACTTAATTGAATTTCACCTAGTAAATCTTGTGGATTACGCCCATCACCACCAAGCATTAAATCAGCAATTATTGCAGCATCACTCATTTGGATCACTAAAACGTTAGATCCTTTGAACCCGATTGTATAGCTTACTTGGATGGCCACATTCGGCTGTGGAAACTCATCCACTAATTCATTCCTAGGTATTACCGTTACTGTAGGTGTTGTAATATCAACCTTTTGATTTAGTAATGTTGATAATGCTGTAGCAGAGCTACCAAATGATATATTTCCTATTTCCCCTAATGCATCTTGTTCTAATAACGAAAGATACTCATCTTTAGGGGGATTATCATCGGAAGTATCACCTAAATCACTATCATCACTTCCTCTTAATAGAGCATCAATCTCATCTTGAGATAGCATATCCTCACTCATCATTATCTTCTCCCCCCTTAATTTCTTCCATAACCTGAATAGCTACTTTTTTATTCAGTTTCCCTGGTTGTCCATAGAATTTTGGTTCATTTCCTACATTAATAGTTATTGGTTTAGAGATGCCTTGATCTAACTGTATGACATCACCAATTGCTAATTGTAAAAATTCCTGTATAGTCAAAGCAGATGTCCCCAACTGTGCAATAATCGGTAATTCTGCTGTTTTGATACGCTTCTCTAGTAATGCAACCTCATGCGGTTCACGTTCCTTCTTTGTGTTCTGCATCCAATAATGAGCAGATAGCTTTGGCATAATTGGTTCTAACACTACGTGAGGAATACATATATTTATCATTCCACTTGTATCACCAATCTGTGTATTTAATGAAATAACGACGACTGTATCGTTTGGTGAAAACATTTGTAGAAATTGTGGATTGACTTCAAATTCAGTTAGGATTGGTTCAATATCTGCAATTGTAGCCCAAGCTTCTCGCAAGTTATCGACCGCATGTTCAAATAATTGTGACATGATCTTTGTTTCGATTTCAGTTAGATTTTCTACCTTATTTATACTTACTCCCCGTCCGCCTAACACACGGTCTAACATTGCATACGCAATATTCGGGTTGATTTCAATAATAATCCTTCCATCTAGCGGAGCGAGTTCAAATACGTTTAATATCGTCATTTTTGGTATGGATCTAATAAACTCCTCGTAAGGAATTTGATCTGCTGAAGCCACATTAATTTGAATATACGTTCGTAATTTTGCTGAAAAGAATGTAGTTAATAGTCTTGAAAAGTTTTCATGTATTCTTGTTAAGCTTCTAATTTGGTCTTTTGAGAAACGAAGGGCTCTCTTAAAGTCATACGTTCTGACTTTTTTAGTTGACTCCTCTTTCTTGAGTTCGTCTGCATTCATTTCTCCAGTTGAGAGTGCCGAGAGAAGGGCATCTATTTCATTTTGTGATAAAACTTCTCCACCTGCCAAAAGCTTCACCTCCTCTTAACGTTTCCAATTTTTACGATTTTATTGAAGTACGAATGAAGTTGTATATACTCTGACAACCTTACCTTCGTGCATCAATTCATTGAGTTCCGTTTTAATCACGTTTTCAAGATTTGTAATACCTTCTTTACCCTTGAACTGCTCTGATGTCATCTCAGAAAGTTCTTGAATGATGATATTTTTAGTCTGAAACTCACGTTTTGCAAGCTCATCTTTAGCTTTAACATTTTCAGTTTGTACTTTAAATTGGATCTTTACGAATTCCCCATCTAAAAGGTTTGTAGTGATTTCCGGCACATCGACCGAGTATTCGACAATTTCATCAATGGTTGGCTCTTTTACTTCTTCTTCTCCAGAATCATTGAATTTCATAATTAATACAACAGCTACTGCACCAATAAGTATGATTGTAACAATAACAATTAACATCGTCATAAGCAGTTTGTTTTTCTTCAAGATTAGGAACCCTCCTTAGTAGTATTGATCCCAAGTATCGAAATTTGTCGATAGAAATCTTTCACTAAAAGAATAACATCATCTTCAGACTCTCGCACGACAATTTTTTTTCCATTCGTTAATGTAATGGTCGTGTCTGGAAATGATTGAACTTGTTCTATGTAAACTGCATTAAGACTAAAGCTTGTTCCGTTAAGTCGTGTAAGTTTAATCAAATTATTTGGGGGTCATAGGCACTCCTATGCCCCCTACCTCCTTGCATTATCTTTTTAGATTTACAAGCTCTTGCAAAATCTCATCAGACGTTGTGATAATACGTGTGTTTGCTTGGAATCCACGTTGTGCTGTAATCATTTCAGTAAACTCCTCTGATAAATCAACATTTGACATCTCAAGTGCAGCTGATTGGATAGAACCTGATCCTTGTCCAGGAACACTCATCAATGGTTCACCTGAGTTATTTGATGGCTGGAACATGTTTCCGCCGGCTTTAACAAGACCGCTTGTGTTTGAGAATGTAGCTAATGCAATTTGACTTAATACATTAACCTCACCATTTGTGAATACGCCCACTACTTCTCCAGATGCACTGATGTTAAAGCTTTCTAGGTAACCTTCAGAGTTTCCGTCTCGGTCACGTAGAGCGATTGTGTTAGCTGTGTTAACTTGTGTAACAGTTGAGAAGTCAATATCAATATCTAAATCCTGTACCCCATTACCAAGTGTTGCAGAGTTAATTTGTAAATTTCCTGAAGCAGTAGCTCCAGTAACGCGACCTGTTGAAGAATCAAAGCTTATAGTCGGTAAGTTAGCTGGATCTGCTGGGAAAGTACCTCCACCAGGTAATGTGAATTGGTAATTCCACTCATTTGCGTTTGCTGTTTTTGTATAGGTCACAGTAATATCATGATCAAATCCTAAAGAATCTTTCACTTTAAAATCTGCTGAAGTAGATTCTCCCTCTTTAGCACCAGCAAAAAGGTTCCCACCGAATAACACGTTCTCTGTTGCTTTAGGTGGCATAAAAGTACTTGTATCAATTTTGATATCTTGAAGGTTATTTGTAACTTGTCCATTTTCATCAATGGCAAATCCTTGTACTTTATGACCTTCTGCTGTTACTAATGTACCTTCACGATCTAGATAAAAGTTCCCTGATCTTGTGTAAAGTGACTGATTTCCATTTTTCACTGTGAAGTATCCATCACCGTTTACTGCAAGGTCAAGCTGACGGCCAGTCGTTTGCAAACTACCTTGAGTGGTAATTGTATCAATTGAACCCATTGTTGCACCTAACCCTACTTGTTGTGGGTTTGTACCACCTCGGTTTGCAGTTGGTGTACTAGCACCTGCTACTGTTTGGCTCATTAAGTCTTTAAAGGTTACTCTTCCTTTCTTGTAACCAAAAGTATTCACGTTAGATATATTGTTCCCAATTACATCTAATTTTGTTTGAAAATTTCTCATTCCAGAAATTCCTGAGTACATTGAACGTAGCATTTATGTTTTCCCCTTTCGATTGTTGGCTGCTTCTATCAGTCCACAGCCAGTGGCTTCCTATTCGGTCCAGCCTATTGATCTAAAATGATCGTTCCGTTTATATTTGTGAAGATTTGTGAACTTGCTTCTTCTCTGCCCATCGCGGTCACAACTGTATTATTTTTTATATTTACGATAAGTGCTGCTTTTTCCATGACTACAAGTGAATCAACAATACCTTTGTTTTTTGCTTCCAGCATTTTTTCTTGTAGTTCAAGCCATTTCTCATCTGCTATTTCAATCTTTCTTTCAGACAATCGTTTTTGTGCATGTTTACTAATTTTTATACCCACAACGTCCTGCAAGACATCTCGAAAAGAAGAGGTAACTTCCTTGGTTTGTCCCACATTTTTATTGGTTAAAGATAACGGATGATGCTGTAACTGGCGTATTCGATAATCCATCTTCATTCACTCCAATCATGACACAGGAGCAGGATTTGACACTTTAGTAATTGAAGATGTTGGAATAACGGTTCCATCTTGTAGTTCAATTAATGTTTGTGTGCCTTTTTGTTGTACTGATTTTACAATTCCTGATACATTATTTACATTTTGATCCCCATTTTCTCCTAATGAAACAGAGTTATATTGCACTTCTTTCCCTATCATTTCACTGTATTTCAAAATACCATCTGCAGTCTGACTATTAATGAAACTCTCTAACATTTTGTTCATATTTGTCATCTGTTCTAATGAAGTGAAGGTTGCCATTTGCGCAATAAAATCTTTATCCTGCATAGGATTCATAGGATCCTGATTTTGAAGTTGAGTCATTAGAATTTTCAAGAAGTCATCCTTCCCTAATGCATCACCTTTTGCTTTACGCTCTACCACTTGATTTTGTAAATATAAATTCGGATCAATTTTTACTGTCATCACAATCACCTACACTTCCGTATTCAATAATTCTTCTTTATAGGCATCCTCAAAAGTAGCTCTTGCTTCAGTTCCTTGTTCTTCTTCTTCTGTTCCTTCTTTATTCGAATATCCTCCTTGACTATTACTATCTCTATCAAGAGATCTTTCGAATTGTTGCTGCAGAGATGCGGAGTTAATAATTTCCAACTTCTCTACCTGAATATTTTGGTTTGCAAAGGCATTTTTTAGTCCTTGAAGCTGTGATTCTAAAAGCTCTTTTGCTTGAGTTGAAGATGCGATCATTCTTGCCACTAGAACACCTTGTTGTTGTATGAGCTCTATCCTTAAAGAACCCAGTTGCTCCGGATATAATTTAATTAACAATCTCATACCGTTTGTACCATTTTGTAATGAACTTTTCGCTAATATACTTTGAAAATCTTTAATGAACTGCTCCTGGTTAACTGGTTTTGAACTTTGCTCAACAAACAGAGTAAATTGCTGAACCCGATTTGAATTCTGAGATTCTACCCCCATAACCATGGTCTTACTAATCGAATCTTGTGATGTGTTACTTTTTACTTCTTCGGCACCTAATGTACGTTGATAAAGTGCTTTTACATATTCAAGCTTTGAATTATTCGTATCGATTGCAATCGGTTGTTGACCTGTAAGCTTTGTATGAAACTTTGAGAGAAATGCTTCTAATTCTTTCGCTACATCTTCAGTCATCGGTTGAGTAAATCCTTGAATACCACCTTCTTGCTTGTTCAAAAGGTTTGTCAGTTGATTGAAGAATGGTATAACTACTTGTTGCTCCTCAACATTTGCTTGTGTACTGCTCGCATTTGTTAGATAAATAAGGCTAGCTAGCATGGTTACTAGAGTTTGCTGATCTTCAGAAATAGCCATTACTTCAGAAATTGGCGTCTGTTGTTGAAACAATAAATTCAGCTCAGTAATTAATTCTTCTGGTAATGATTCTAGTAATGATGCTATATCAGGATTTTGTAGCATTTCACTATCAAGGTTTTGCGGAAGCAGTCCCTGTTCAACTAGCTGAGACAATAAATCCTCTAACTTTTCTATGGTTAACTCTTCTCCGTCTTTCAATACAGCTTGTACTTCTTTTACAACAGGATGCGAAAGTTCACCGGTTTTCGGGTCTTTTTTCATAACGGAAGGGGCATTATTACCTTCATTTACTTTGTTCAGTATGCTTGCAAATGGTGATTTCCCTTTCGACAGCTCTCTACTTTGTGCCGGAGCTGGAAATGGCTGTTTTGTTGCTAACTCTGCTATTTTCATTCTTTCACCTCCTCTCAGATCAACTATAGAGACTTAGACAATAGTTCGGTAAACTTTGCTGCTTCAACTGGATCCATCTTTTCAAGAATGGAACTTAATGTATCCGTTTTTAGTGTTTGTAGTATGTTTAAAGCCTCTGACTCCTTCATCTCAGCAACAATAGCAGCTGCATTTTTGGCTGACATACTTTCAAACGCTTTAGATATTTCATTTTTGGTTTGAGTGGTACCTGCTTGTTCACTTTCTTCGTTCGTTAATTGTTCTGTTAGTTCGTCAATCTTTGATTTTAGCTGCGTCAGTTCTTGATCCCTTTGCTCAATCTCCTTTTCCAAGCTAGAGATTTGATCAATCTGTTCTTTGTTAGTAGTTTCTAAGTCACCAATATCTTTACGGAGTTTTTCCTCTACATTTATTGTGTCTTTATCAGCCACTAGTTTAGATACACCAGGGATATTTGCACCGTATTTCTTCACAGCTCCTTCTACATCGACTCCGGCAAAATTAAGAACAACTAATGAAACGGCAATCGCAAAAAGCAATGGAATGAATACAACAAAAAAGAACCATTGTATCTTACCTAGGAACGTAGATTCCTTTTCTTCTTGGATTTCCATGCCTTCACCTAGCTTTCTTTATTCATATACTGTTGGATTGAAATTTCATCCATAAGACGGCTATCAGCCGCTGATATGACTTCTTTATACTCTTCTTGAAGCTTCTCTTTTAATTTCTCGTATTTCTTTACTTCAATGTTCCTCTCAAGTAGCTGAGCTTCCTGACCTAACATATTGTGACGTGCAGAAGCAACGAGATTTTGAAAGTGAGCAATTGTCTTTTCAAGGTTTGCGATAAACGTTTGATGATGTTGTATCTCTGTCACGTTTAATCCTACAGAAAGCTTCTGCAACTGTATAGATTCAAGATCTTCCTTCTGTTTCAAATAATGGTATAGCTTTTCGGCAACTTCCTCGAACTGCTTCACTGTCAGTTGGTAGGCTTCTAGTGCACGCTGTTTTTCTGTTTCTTTAATTGATAGTATTTTTTGGAACTTGTATTTGAAACTCAAATTTGCTCACCTAACCTATTAAGGAAATTAGTCGTTCAACACTTTCATCAATTGTTACCTTTTCATTAGTACCTTGTTTTAGGAAAGAGAGAATCGTTGGATAATGACGAATTGCATCATCAATTTCTTTAGAAGATCCACGTTTGTAAGCCCCAATATTAATTAAATCTTCTGAATTAATATAAGTTGCTAGTAAATCTCTCACCTTTTCAGCAGAATTCTTATGGTCTTCGGGAACAATATGATTCATTACACGACTAATGCTTTTTAATACATTTATCGCTGGAAATTGCCCTTTATTTGCAAGGTTACGATCAAGAACAATATGTCCATCCAATATTCCTCTCACGGTATCAGCAATCGGTTCGTTCATATCATCACCATCTACCAAAACTGTATAAAACGCTGTAATACTTCCGTGACTGTTCGTACCAGTTCTTTCTAATAGCTTCGGAAGAATTGCAAATACTGAAGGAGTATATCCCTTAGTTGTTGGAGGTTCACCAATTGCTAAACCAACCTCACGTTGAGCCATTGCTACACGTGTAACAGAGTCCATCATTAACATCACGTTTAAGCCTTTATCCCTAAAGTACTCCGCAATCGCTGTCGCTGTATATGCACCTTTTATTCTCATTAATGCTGGTTGATCGGAGGTGGCAACTACAACAATTGAACGTTTTAAGCCTTCTGGACCTAAATCACGTTCTATAAATTCTCTTACTTCTCTACCACGTTCTCCGATAAGAGCAATGACATTAAGGTCTGCCGTTGTATTTCTGGCAATCATTCCAAGCAATGTACTCTTACCTACTCCACTTCCAGCAAAGATACCCACACGTTGGCCATTCCCAACAGTAAGCAGAGAATCAATAACTCGAACTCCAACTTCAATTTTCTCATCTATCGGAGGTCTCTCCATTGGATTTGGTGGAGATTGGTCTGTTGGAACATTTGATAATCCTTTTGGAAGACTCGTGCCATCTAATGGCATACCGAGTGAATCAACAACTTGTCCAATTAACGAACTACCGACCTTAATTTGCAGTGGGTTAGATGTAGCTTCAACAATACTACCTGGCGAAATATCATTTACATTTGTGAATGGCATTAAAATCACATACTCATCTCTGAAGCCAACTACCTCAGCAAGTACTTTTCTACCCTTTCTGCCGCCACCGATATAAATGTGACATACATCTCCAATCGAGCTCTCAGGACCTTTTGATTCAATCATTAACCCTACAACCCGAGCAACTTTACCGTAACGTTTATATGAATCTATTACATCAATTGAATCTAAAAGTTCGATAGCTTTCATGAGGTTTATTCCTCCTGTAGTAGTTCTAGAAGCTTATTTTTCAGTTCCGTTAACTGACTATCAATACTTGCATCTATCCGGCCAAATGATGATTCAATCACACAGCCTGTTTCTTCTAAATCGTTATCCGGGTATACAAATAGATTTTTATCACCCGTAAACAATGCTACTAATTCTTCCTTTTGCGAAGACACTAGCTCAAACATTGAAGGGTGAACTTTTATTGACACATTATCATGATCTTTTACTTCTCTAATGGCATTCTTTACTATTTGCATAAAGTCTTCATGGTTATTCTGCAGGTGAAGCTTTAGAATTTTTTCAGCCACTTTAACTCCTAGCTTTAAAATGGTTTCCTCAGATTGTTCTATTTGTTTCACATAATCTGACTTAGAAAGATCTACTACTGAATTTGCTTCATCGATTAAGTGTGTTAATTGACTATAGACCTCTTGTTGTCCAAGTTGAATGCCTTCTTGAAATCCCTCTTGTTTAACTTGTTCAATTAACATTACTTTCTCATCTTCCCAAGCAGATCTCATTTGCGCTATTTCCATCGTAGCTTCTTGCAGCTGCGCTTCAGCATTTCTTATCATTTCTTCTGCTTGTATTTTTGCATTTTGCAACATTTGCTCTGCTTCTGTATGCAGCTTCCTAATTTGAAATTCTGGTGATTCATCAACAATTGATTCAAAAGCTAACGATTGTAAATGAATCACCTTTCTCTCAACATTTTGAGGCTGGCTATATTGAGATTTTATCAATCTAGACAATGATATCATCTCCTCCACCACGGGCAATTACAATCTCACCCGCTTCTTCTAGTCGACGAATGACAGCAACAATTCTTGATTGTGCCTCTTCCACGTCACGCAAACGAACTGGTCCCATAAATTCCATTTCTTCTTTGAATGTGTCGACCATACGCTTTGACATGTTGCTGAACACAATTTCCTTAACTTCTTCACTAGCCACTTTAAGTGATAGCATAAGATCTTGATTCTCAACATCACGGATAACACGTTGAATTGCACGGTTATCAAGGGTAACGATATCTTCAAATACAAACATACGCTTCTTAATTTCTTCAGCTAATTCAGGGTCTTGGATCTCTAATGCATCCAGAATCGTTCTTTCCGTACTTCTATCCACTCCGTTAAGCACTTCTACCACTGCTTCTACACCACCTGTGTGCGTGTAGTCTTGTGTTACAGTTGTAGACAGCTTGCGTTCAAGAATCTGCTCCACTTCGTTAATTACTTCTGGTGAAGTACTATCCATTAGTGCAATTCTTCTCGCTACATCTGCCTGCATATCCTGTGGTAATTCAGATAATATTTGTCCCGCTTGTGCAGGATCCAAGTAAGATAGTACTAACGAAATTGTTTGGGGATGTTCATTTTGAATGAAATTTAAAATTTGCGCAGGGTCTGCTTTACGAGCGAAATCAAACGGTTTAACCTGCAACGAAGAGGTTAATCTGTTAATGATATTGGCTGCATCTTCATTCCCTAGGGCTTTTTCTAATATTTGTTTTGCATACGCAATTCCGCCTTGCGCAATGTAGTCTTGCGCTAGAGCAATTTGATGAAATTCATCTAATACATCTTCTTTTGATTTTGTATCTACTTTACGAACACTAGATATTTCAAGAGTCAGCTTTTCAATCTCTTCTTCAGAAAGGTGCCGATATACATTTGCAGATACATCCGGCCCCATAGAGATGAGGAGGATGGCTGCTTTTTGTCTGCCTGTTAGCTCGCCGTTATTATCTTTTCTTGCCATAATAATTTCCCCCTTACTCCTCTGCGATCCAAGTTCTTAATAGTTTAGCAAAGTCTCCTGGCTTTTCTTTTGCTAATTTTTCAAGTTGTTGTTTGATTACATCAGATTCTTTTTCATGTTCAGCATTAATATCCTGAACATGAATAGCCGCTGCTGTTTCATCAAAGCTAAACTCAGTATCTGTAGTTTTCTTTTTCTTTCTAACCAATAAGATAACTAAAAGTATAATAATGACAAGTAGTGCCCCAGCTGCAATATAAACCCACATAGGAATGACAGGCTCTGTTGTAGCTGTAGTAAAATCAGTCTTCCCTTTTAATTC
This sequence comes from Bacillus sp. BGMRC 2118, assembly GCA_008364785.1. Taxonomy (GTDB): domain Bacteria; phylum Bacillota; class Bacilli; order Bacillales; family SA4; genus Bacillus_BS. The sequence goes on from VTTJ01000005.1 coordinate 141,440, forward strand.
CTGAACAGATACAGCAACCTTAGAAGCAATTTCCTCTTCTGTTAATTCAGGTTGGTTTTCATCTTTTGCTATGGAAGTGCGAACGATTGTACCAAGAATTTGCTCAATATCAGCCACCGCTTCAGGTGTTAATCCTTCTTCAGCATTCGGTGGTTCAACCATGACTTGAATTCCAAGGTCACGAACTTTATAAGGACTTTCAACGATTTCTTTACGAATTCTGTTTACATCATTATTAATTCTTTCTTCAATCTTTTCATAGTCTCCGTTAGAACCTTCAGTTCCAGTAGCATAGTTCGGGATGTCTGTCTCTCCAGCTCCTGCAACACCACCAGCTGCCGCTCCATCTCCAGTAAATGTTTCTGTAATTCTTTCTACACTTACTGCGATCCCTTCCATGTTTTCAGGATTAACAGGCGTTACTAAATTTTCTTCTCTATTTTCTTGTGAGAAGTCAACATCAGCAGTAACAGAAACAACTACTTTATCTTGCCCCATCATCATCCCTAACATTTGTCCAACTTGACGTTGGATGTCTTTTTCAATTTGCTTTTTAATTTGATATTGAGAATCAAATGTGTAAGCTGAGTTAGCACCATCTTGATTTTTTAAATCAAAATACTCAAACATTTGGTTCATTATGACGATATTTTCAGTAGGAAGGTTTGGAACACTCTTTGATACTAAATTGTAAAGAGCTTGAATTTGTTGTTCTTGAAACTTATATCCAGGCTTTGTATCTAACACGATTGATGCTGATGCTTGCTCCGGTGTATCCGACATCCACACAGATTCCTGCGGAAGATTAATCATCACCTTCGCATCCTGCACTCCATCAATACCTTTCATTAAGTCAGCAAGCTCTGTTTGCATTGCTTCAAGCTTTAATACGTTAAATTCATTATCTGTCATACCAAAACCAGCATTTTGACTAAAGAATTTATAATCAATACTTCCACTATTCGGGAAACCTTCCGCTGCTAATTCTACCTTCAACGTATCGACAACTTCCTCGGGCACAAGAATAGAAGTACCATTTTCAGCTACTTCAGACTTAATTCCTCTACCATCAAGTTGCGCTTTAATTTCCCCAATTTCCGCTGTAGTTAAATTACTATATAAAGGAACAAAGTTTACTTTCGAAGAAGCCATTGACACTGCTGCAATAATAATAACAAACAGTAAAAGGGAACCGATCATCATTCCCTTTTGAGCAACTGAACGGTTCTTCCAAAATTCTTTAACTTTATTAAGATTCATTTGTAATTTTTCGTTCATATTATTCCCCCGGTTATTATGACGTTTTTTCTAGATGTAAAATAACCGCTTCCCAGTTATTGTGTTTTCTCTCTATTTATCTATCTATCTATCTATCTATTAGACTTGCATTCTCATAACTTCTTGATATGCTTCAATCACTTTATTTCTAATTTCAAGTGTTGTTTGCAATGTAATACTAGCTTTTTGTGAGGCGATCATCACTTCATGCAGATCAATTTTCTCACCAGCAGCTAACTTCTCTGTCGCAACATCAGATTGAATTGCCGTTTCATTGACTTTATTTAAAGAATCAGATAGGAAAGCAGCAAATTTCTTTTGAGATTCTGCAGGTGCGATTTTCATTGGTTCTGTTGTAGTTGGAAGTACCTTTAACGAATTACTAACACTATTTATCATGTAATCTCACCTCTTTACTTTCCGATTTCTAGAGCTTTCATTAACATGCTTTTATTTGCATTGAACACTGTAACGTTCGCTTCATAAGATCTAGTCGCACTCATTAAATCAACCATTTCTTTTAATGGATCCACATTCGGCATTTCAACATATCCATCTTCATTTGCATCTGGATGATCCGGATTGTATACAAGTTTATTCGGAGTTTGATCCTCAACAATTCCAGTTACTTTAACTCCGTTACCAACAGTTCCGTTTTGTGATGTTGTCTTCATTGCACTATTTAAGAAAGAGGAAAAACCCGGTTGATTAGGCTGAGTTACTACCATTTTCCTTTTATAGGGCTGCCACTCGCCATCTACCAACTTACCTCTTGTTGTATCAACATTCGCCATGTTGGAAGAGATCACGTCCATACGAAGCCTTCCAGCAGTTAAGGCAGATGCCGTTATATTAAGACCATTAAATACAGACATTAATGTCTACCTCCAGTCACAACTGTTTTAAGTGTGTTGAATTTACCATTTAATCTATCTATTAATGCATTATAGTAAATTTGATTTTCAGCAAGCTCTGACATTTCCTTATCTATATCAACACTATTTCCGTTATGATTGTATACTGAACTCGGTCTTGATACTACTGGGAATTTACTCTGAGTTGAGTTAGAAAATTCCATATGTCTATTATCAGTTCGATTAGCTTGCATTGCAGTCTTCAATTCACTTGAGAAGGAAGACTTTAATACTTCTTTTGCTTTATAGTTAGGCGTGTCGACATTTGCAATATTTTGCGATATCACATTTTGTTTAACTGTGGAATATTTTAGCGAATTTTCTAATGTATTGATCGTACCAGAGAATAATTTCATTTCGCATCTCCTCCTTATCAGTATCTATTTTTCTATACTTCTATAATTTCTATAATTTCTATAATGTATATCGTACCAATATCTAAGCATAAAGAAATCGATAAAAAGAACTATTTTATACAAAACTTTTGTGTTAAAAGTTTTATGTATATCCTCATTATATACAATGTCGAATTTTGTAACAGTATAAATTTTAAACATTTCATGATTTTTTTACCAATTTCGACATCAGACCCCCAAAAAACAAAGTATTTTGTCGAACGAACAACTTTATTAGTTCGAAATGATTATATTCATATTAAACCGTAATAACTATTTTGTATCTAGATTAAGATTTTTCCATCTGACTCTTATTTCTTCTATAATACTATTACTAAGAAAAAAACCACTTTCCGCAAGGAAAGTGGTTTTTTAAATTTTATTAACTTTATTATGAAGTCTTTAATTTTGCTAGCTCATGAAGAAATTTATCGTTAAGTACTTTGATATAAGTGCCCTTCATACCTAAAGAACGCGATTCAATTACACCAGCACTCTCAAGCTTTCTCAATGCGTTAACGATCACAGATCGCGTAATACCTACACGGTCAGCAATCTTACTTGCAACTAGCAGTCCTTCGTTACCATTTAACTCTTCAAAAATATGCTCAATTGCTTCGAGCTCACTGTACGAAAGAGAACTAATTGCCATTTGAACTACCGCTTTACTTCTTGCCTCTTCTTCAATCTCTTCAGATTTTTCACGTAGGATTTCCATTCCTACTACTGTTGCCCCATATTCACCTAAGATCAGGTCGTCATTTAAGAATGGATTGTTGATTCTAGCCAAGATTAATGTCCCTAATCTTTCTCCACCACCAATGATTGGTACCACAGTCGTTAATCCAGTTGCAAACAGCTCTCTGTTTTCCACAGGAAACGCTGTGTATGGGCTGTTAATGTCTAGGTTTGAAGAAGTCTCTGAAATGTTGAACAGGCTGTTTGTATATTCTTCTGGGAATTGGCGATCTTCTAACATCTTTTTCATTCGTTCATTTTCGATCGTTTGATTAATCGCAAACCCTAATAGCTTTCCTCTTCTGCTAACCACGAAGACATTAGCAACGATCACATCTCGCAGTGTTTCAGCCATTTCCTTAAAGTTAACAGGCTTACCTGCTGCGCGTTGTAGCATTGCATTAATTTTTCTTGTTTTATCCAATAGTTCCATGTTAAATGTTCCTCCCAAAGACAGACATCATTTAATGTCGTGTCCTTTCTTATAATATAAATTGGCTTAGATCACGATTGCTAGCAATTGTGCCTAGCTTTTCTTCTACATATTTTGGTGTTATTGCAATTTTTTCAAGGTTAATATCTGGCGCCTCAAATGATAAGTCTTCAAGAAGTTTTTCCATTATTGTATGTAGTCTTCTTGCACCTATATTATCGGTATCCTGGTTTACTTGGTAGGCAACTTCAGCTATCTTACGAATAGCATCGTCAGAAAATTCAATTTGTATACCTTCTGTCTCTAATAAAGCAATATATTGTTTTATTATTGCATTATCTGGCTCAATCAGAATTCTTACAAAGTCTTCTACTGATAACTTCGTTAGTTCCACTCTAATTGGAAATCTTCCTTGAAGTTCAGGGATTAAATCAGATGGTTTTGCCATGTGAAATGCTCCTGCCGCAATGAATAAGATATGATCTGTTTTAACAGACCCATACTTTGTCACAACTGTTGATCCTTCTACAATTGGAAGGATATCACGTTGAACGCCTTCACGAGAAACATCAGCTGAACTACTTTGACTTTTACCGGCAATTTTATCAATCTCATCTATAAAGATAATACCCGATTGTTCTGCACGATAAATTGCGTCTTGTGTTACCTCATCCATATCAATCAATTTTTGAGCTTCATCATTTGTAAGAACTTTTCTTGCTTCTCTAACTGTTAACTTTCTCTTTTTCTTTTTCTTAGGCATTAATCCACCAAGTGCATCCTGCATGTTCATACCCATTTGCTCAAGTCCAGAACCTTGAAGCATATCAAACATCGCCGGAGATGACTCCTCAATTTCTATCGTGACTAAATGATCTTCCAGTTCCCCCAAAGCTAATTGATGTGCCACTTGCTTTTTTCTTTGCGTTACAGTTTGTTCTTCTTGCTTCTCTTCTTCTTCTTGAACAGGAGGGTTTTGACCACCAAATAGCATCTCAAATGGATTTTTATACGCCTGCTGTTTTGTTTTTTGTGGTACTAATAAATCCACAAGACGTTTATTGGCGTTCTCTAGTGCTTTTTCCTTTACAGAACTCATTTTTTCTTCTTTTACGAGTCGTACAGATGTCTCGATTAAATCTCGAACCATTGATTCAACATCTCTACCTACATAACCTACTTCAGTAAACTTTGTTGCTTCTATCTTTATAAATGGCGCACCAACAAGCTTCGCCATTCGACGAGCAATTTCCGTTTTACCAACCCCTGTTGGTCCAATCATTAGTATGTTTTTGGGTACTACTTCATCACGTAACTTTCCATGTAGCAATCCTCTACGATAGCGATTACGTAATGCAACTGCAACTGCCTTTTTTGCATTTGTTTGGCCAACAATGTACTGATCAAGTCGCTCAACAATTTGACGTGGAGTTAAATTCATCATCAGGCCTCCCCCTTAAATTTCTTCTACAATAATATTTTCATTTGTATATACACAAATTTCACTTGCCGTCTCAAGAGCAGCCTTAGCAATTTCCTTTGCACTAAGTTGATTCCCAGCATGTTTCATCAAGGCTCTTCCAGCTGAAAGGGCGTAATTGCCACCAGATCCAATTGCTAATATACCATCATCAGGTTCAATTACCTCACCTGTACCTGAAACTAACAAAAGGTGTTCTTTATTCATGACGATTAACATTGCCTCTAATTTACGGAGTACCTTGTCGCTTCTCCATTCCTTTGCTAATTCAACGGATGCTCTTTGTAAATTCCCATTATACTCTTCAAGTTTTCCTTCAAACATTTCGAATAGCGTAAAAGCATCTGCTACCGAGCCTGCAAAGCCAGCTAGCACTTTTCCTTGAAATATTTTCCTTACCTTACGAGCAGTATGCTTCATTACTACCGCGTTACCAAACGTAACCTGGCCGTCTCCTGACATCGCGCATTCTCCTTTATGGTGAATAGCGAATATAGTCGTTGCATGAAAAGTTGACATGACATTTGTCTCCTTCCGATATCCTTCTTTATGCTCTAGGATGATGCGTATTATAGACATTTTTTAGTCGATCTTTTGTTACATGTGTATAAACCTGTGTTGAAGAAAGATGGTTGTGACCTAACAATTCTTGAACAGTCCGCAAATCTGCGCCTTCATTTAGCATATGAGTCGCAAACGTATGACGTAATACGTGAGGACTTATATGAACCGAAAGGCTGGACTTTTCAATAAGTTCATTTAATATTAGCCTAACGCCCCTTGTAGTAAGTGGGTTGCCTCTAAAGTTTACAAATAATGTGTTTGTGTTAGTAGAAAATTGCTTTACTAGTTTTTCTCTACCATCATGAATATAAAGTTCAAGTGCATCACTCGCAAAACTGCCGAATGGAACGTACCTTTGCTTGTTACCTTTCCCGTTTACAAGGATTGTACCGATAGAGAAATCAATGTCTGCCAATTGTAATTTACAACACTCACTTACACGAATACCTGTAGCATACAATAACTCAAGAATTGCTTGATTTCTTTGTCCAAGAGGCGTTGTTATATCCGTAACGTGAAACAACTGATTAAGTTCATCCTCATATAAAAACTGAGGAATTTTCGATTGTTTCTTCGGCAAGGATACGAGTGCAAACGGATTATCCTGTACAATAGCTTCTCTCATGAGAAACTTAAAGAAGCTTCGTAAACTCGATATCTTCCTTGCGACAGTTTTTCTTGCAAGTTTTTGGTTATATAGTTCAGTTAAATAAAGCCGAACATCTACGTATGTAGTCATTGTTATGTGATTAATGGATTGCTGCCCTAAAAACAAGACGAACTCTTCGATGTCTTGATTATAATATACGATTGTATAGGCAGAATAGTTTCGTTCTATTTGTAAATATTCTGTAAAGGATTGCAAGAGTTCCTTCGTCGTCCTCATACCTATCACCTCACAAGGGCGAATAAATCGTAACACAATTTACTCACCCTTGCAATGAAAATCCATTATTTTTTTATAAAATTCTGAATTGTTTCTGACAGTAACTTCGTTACCTCTTCATCTCATGTTTGTTGTGAGTAGCTTCCTGTTCATTTCTTTGGATAATCATAATTAGGATTCATTAAAAGTTGAGTACAATGACGAATTATTCAAACAATTTAATTAATAAAAGACAAAGATGTGAGCATCATTGCTCACATCATTATTTTTGTTGTTCTTCTTTATAGTCACATGATATACATTGAACTTGAATTCCCTTTTTAAGCTTTTTCTCAACAAGTAAGCTTTCGCATTTTGGACACTTTCGAGCAATTGGTTTATCCCAAGATAGAAACTCACATTTTGGATATTGGTCACAACCATAGAAGATTCTTCGCTTTTTGCTTTTTCTTTCGATAATTTTCCCATTATCACAATTTGGACAATCAACACCGATATCTTTTACAATTGCCTTCGTGTGCCTACATTCAGGGAAATTTGAACAGGCCATGAACTTTCCGTATCTACCCATTTTATAGACCATTCCATGTCCACAGATTTCGCAATCCTCTCCTGCAGGCTCATCCTTAATCTCAATTTCTTCCATTTCTTTCTCTGCTATCTTGAGACGCTTTTCAAAATCCCGGTAAAACTCATCAATGATGTTAACCCAATCTATGTTCCCATCCTCAATTTCATCTAAGCTGGTTTCCATTTTAGCTGTAAAATCAGCATCAATGATTTCCGGGAAGAATTCCATAACTAAACTAACAACAATTTCACCTAATTCAGTAGGTATAAATCGTTTATTATCTAATGCAACATATCCCCTCTTTTGAATCGTATCAAGTGTAGGTGCGTAGGTAGATGGTCGACCTATTCCTAGTTCTTCTAGTGTTTTCACTAGTCTCGCTTCTGAATATCGAGGAGGAGGCTGTGTAAAATGTTGATTTTCCTCAGCATCTTTTAACACTAATTTCTCTCCTTCTTCTAAAGGAGGTAGTATCCGATCCTTCTCTTCATCTTGGTCATCGTTTCCTTCTACATACACCTTCATAAAACCTGGAAACTTAATTTTCGATCCATTTGCTCTAAATAACACTCCATTGTTCTCAATATCAACAGACATCGTGTCTAATACAGCAGGTGCCATTTGACTCGCTACAAATCGCTCCCAAATTAATTTGTAAAGTCTTAGTTGATCACGAGATAAGTATTCCTTTAATTCACTAGGAACACGCAAGGTAGATGTTGGTCGAATCGCTTCGTGGGCATCTTGAGCATTTTGATTTTTCTTTGCTACTTTTGATTCAGTTGATAGGAACTCTTTACCATAGGTATTAACTATATATTCTGATGCTTCCTGCTTTGCTGTATCTGAAATACGAGTAGAGTCTGTTCTCATATATGTAATTAAACCAACAGTACCTTCTTTACCTAAGTCGATACCTTCATAAAGTTGCTGAGCAATCATCATTGTTTTCTTTGCACGGAAATTCAACTTACGTGCAGCTTCTTGTTGAAGTGATGATGTAATGAATGGAACGGCAGGGTTACGTTTACGCTCCTTTTTCGTCACTGACTGAATCGTAAATTGGTTTCCTTTTATCTGTGATAAGACTTCTTTTACTTCAGCCTCAGTCTTTAACTCTTTTTTACCATCCTTCGTTCCAAAAAAGCTCGCCTCTATTTGTTCATTATCTTTTACAAATTCCCCTTTTATGGTCCAATACTCTTCGGGAATAAATGCCTTAATTTCATTTTCGCGTTCAATAATTAGACGTACAGCAATAGATTGAACTCTACCTGCACTTAAACCCTTTTTCACTTTCTTCCATAACAATGGGCTAATGTTATAGCCTACAAGTCGATCCAGTACACGTCTTGCTTGCTGTGCGTCAACTAAATCCATGTTAATTGGGCGGGGATGTTTAAATGATTCTTTAATTGCATCCTTCGTAATTTCATTAAATACCACCCGACAGTCTGACGTTACATCCACATTCAATGTATGTGCCAAGTGCCAAGCAATTGCTTCTCCCTCGCGATCCGGATCGGCTGCGAGATATATTTTCTTTGCTTTTTTCGCGGCAGACTTTAATTCCTTAAGAACAGGACCTTTACCTCGTATCGTAATGTACTTTAACGAGAAGTGATCTTTTACTTCCACACCCATTTGACTCTTCGGTAGGTCACGGACGTGTCCCATCGAGGCCTTAACTTGATATTTTTTACCTAAATAACGCTCTATTGTTTTTGCCTTAGCAGGCGATTCTACTATAACTAAATACTCAACCATCTGATTGTTTCCTCCTTAGAGGTAATATTGCCATTATTTTTTATGTATGAAATCTTCACTTATATTAAATACTCCATTGCCATTTGTCAAACACAATTGTAAGCATTTCTTAGAAATATTTCAATTTTACGCAGTTTAAATTTGTAATTCTGACATAATATCCTCAGGTTTTAATACAAGTTTTGCTCCCTGTTGTATAAGTAAATTTGTTCCTTTTGAGCATTCAGAAAAAATAGGACCCGGTACGGCAAATACCTCTCGATTTTGTTCTAAAGCGAAGTCAGCTGTAATTAAAGAACCGCTTCTTTCTTTCGCTTCTACGACTACTGTTCCCAGAGAGATTCCGCTGATAATTCTATTTCTTTCAGGAAACTGCCATTTTCGGGGTTCTCGATTAGGAGGATATTCCGTTATTAACAATCCGTCTTTCATGATTTGATGAGCTAGCGTTTGATTTTCTTTAGGATATAAATGGTAAAACCCTGAGCCCAATACAGCAATTGTCTTCCCGCCTTTTTGTAGGGTATGGTGATGAACAGATGCATCGATTCCTTTGGCCAACCCACTAACTGTCACAAAATCATTGGTTACAAGTGATTGAACAAAGGAATTTGTTATGTTTCTTCCATAATAAGTTGGATATCTTGTCCCGACTATAGCTAACTTCCTTGATTCGTTTATAAGCTCGATATTTCCTTTTGTATATAGAACCCAAGGTGGATTTGATATTTGTTTTAAAAGGTAAGGATATTGTTCGTCAAAAATACTTATGCACTGAATATTTTGACTTTTATACCGTTCTAGCATACTTGCAATTGATATAGATTGCAAATCATTCCATAATTTTTTAGCCTTTTCTAAGGGTAATTTTATATTTTTGTGAAGTTCAGTCGGAGTTAAATTATAGAGGGAACCTAATGTAGGGTCGAATGAAAGTATTCGATAAATGGTTGTCCATGTGGCGTGTTCAGATTGATGTAGATGTAATAATCGTTGATTCAATTGTTTCATTTTAACCTCCTTAGTCACCATAATGGTTTGTAGATACTTAAAGTAAGTTATAACAAATAGTTAAGTAGCCCCTATGTTAATAGGGGCTACTTCCATTATATTTAGTGTGTTTTACACTTTTCATATATTCCACGTTCTTTTAGAACTGAAATTAATGTTTCACCCATTACAGAAGGAGTATCTGCCACTTGAATTCCACATTCGTTCATTACGCGGATTTTTTCGTCAGCAGTTCCTTTTCCACCTGAAATAATTGCACCAGCGTGACCCATACGCTTACCAGGAGGCGCAGTACGTCCACCGATGAATCCAACTACAGGCTTCGTCATGTTAGCTTTTACCCACTCAGCTGCTTCTTCTTCAGCAGTTCCACCGATTTCACCAATCATGATGACTGCGTAAGTGTCTTCATCTTCGTTAAATGCTTTTAACACGTCGATAAAGTCCGTACCGTTAATAGGGTCTCCACCGATCCCAACAGCCGTTGATTGGCCAATACCAGCTTGTGATAGTTGGTGTACTGCTTCATATGTTAATGTTCCAGAACGAGATACAACTCCTACATGACCTTTTGTATGGATGTATCCTGGCATAATACCAATTTTACATTCCTCAGGAGTAATAACACCTGGACAGTTTGGTCCGACTAGGCGAGTTTTCTTTCCTTCCATATAGCGCTTAACTTTTGCCATATCTAGAACAGGGATATGTTCTGTAATACAAATTGTTAAGTCTAGTTCTGCATCCACTGCTTCCATAATAGCATCTGCTGCAAATGGAGCTGGAACATAAATTACAGATACATTTGCGCCAGTTTTTGCAACTGCCTCAGCAACTGTGTTAAAAACTGGAACACCTTCAACTTCAGTGCCACCTTTACCTGGAGTTACACCACCAACAATTTGAGTGCCGTACTCTAGCATTTGCTTTGTATGGAAAAGTGCAGTTGAACCTGTAATACCTTGTACAATAACTTTTGTGTCTTTATTAATAAATACGCTCACGATTGTCCCCTGCCTTTCTTAACCTACTAGTGATACGATTTTTTGTGCGCCGTCTGCCATAGAATCTGCAGCATTTATATCTAAACCTGATTCAGCAAGAATTTTCTTCCCTAGCTCAACGTTTGTTCCTTCTAGACGTACTACTAATGGAACCTTTAGCTCCACTTGCTTAGCTGCTTCAACTACACCAGTTGCAATAACGTCACACTTCATAATTCCACCAAAAATGTTAACGAAAATACCTTTAACTGCTTGGTCAGAAAGAATAATTTTAAATGCTTCCGTTACTTTCTCAGCTGTTGCACCGCCCCCAACATCAAGGAAGTTTGCAGGGTCTCCGCCATAGTGCTTGATAATGTCCATTGTAGCCATTGCAAGACCGGCACCGTTAACCATACAACCAATGTTTCCATCTAAAGAGATGTATGAAAGGTCATATTTAGAAGCTTCGATTTCCTTAGGATCTTCTTCTTCCAGGTCACGGAATTCTAAAATATCCTTATGACGGTATAATGCGTTAGCATCGAAGTTAAGTTTTGCATCTAAAGCCATAACGTTACCGTCACCAGTAACAACTAGTGGGTTAATTTCAGCAATTGAGCAATCCTTTTCAACAAATGCATTGTATAAGCCCATCATGAATTTAACTGTTTTACCAACAAGTTCATTTGGAATATTAATATTGAAAGCAATTCTTCTTGCTTGGAAGCCTTGAAGACCAACAGCAGGATCGATCACTTCTTTAAAGATTTTTTCAGGCGTTTTTTCTGCAACTTCTTCAATTTCAGTTCCGCCTTCTTCAGAGGCCATTAGAACTACACTAGAAGTAGCACGGTCTACAACAAGACCTACATAATATTCCTTCTTAATATCGCAGCCTTCTTCAATTAGTAAACGCTTTACTTCTTTGCCTTCAGGGCCAGTTTGATGTGTGATTAGTGTCTTACCTAAGATTTCGTTTGCATATGTACGAACTTCATCTAAGTTCTTTGCAACCTTAACACCGCCAGCTTTCCCACGTCCACCTGCATGGATTTGAGCTTTAACAACACATACTTGTGTTCCTAGTTCTTTTGCCGCTTCTACTGCTTCTTCCACTGTAAAAGCAACTTTTCCATTTGGGACTGAAACCCCATATTGTCTGAGGATCTCTTTACCTTGATACTCATGGATATTCATTCTTCATCCTCCTATCATTATGTAAGGCAACCTTCTTGCTCTTTTTAGAAAATTTTTACATAAAATACAGCAAAAACTACCTTAATTTAAACAAAAATAATAGACTGCGCTTTCATTGTATAAAATGAAAAGTACATTGTCTACCAAAAGTGATGATTTCACTATTCTGTTTTAATATTAAGAATATTATAACTATTATTACATCTTAATATTATTGTTGTTTGTGAAAAGCTACACTAGTTTCTCATAATAAAAAAGCAGTCTATTATTTGGAAATAGTAGACTGCTTATACTCTCGATCGACTCGGTAAACAAATGCAAAAACTTCCGCTACTGCTTGATAAAGTTCTTCTGGTATAGTTTCATTAATTTGTAATTGACTTAATAACTCTACTAAAGATGCATCCTCTTGAATAGGTACCTTACTTTCTTTTGCCTTTTCAATAATAGAATTTGCAATAATACCGTTTCCTTTCGCAATAACCTTTGGAGCACTGGTTGGAAGGGTAGGATCATATGATAAAGCGACTGCTGTGCTACGTTTTAACTTTTTCATATTTTTAAGTCAACTCCCTGATATGAATCATAATTAACTGAAAAAGAAAGCTCTTCCTTCACCGAGTATTTCTTTTCTAGTTGAGAGACAACTCTAACCGTTGAAAGTTTATAATTCATTTCCGCTAACTGTTCTTTTAGTACATCTTCAAACGTTGATACGATACCTGCAAGTCCTGTTGAATCATTCATTAGAGTAATAGTAACGACTCTATTTTGTACATGCATATCAATAACCGTTTCTTCAATGTTTTGTAAATCTAGGTAAAACAGAATTCTACAATAACCCGGATCTATTTTGCCATCCTTGTCTTTCCTTCCATTCCACTGTATTGTCAGTTCTGTATTCCTAGTACCGAGAGACAATGGAATATGCATCAATATTTGTTGCATTGGACCATTTGATTCGTGAGATTGAAGCTGTATGCCAGTTAATTTGTGAAGAAGTGGTTCTAATTCTTTTCCGGATGATCCAAGTTCATTCATTGCTCTCATAAGTAGAGGTTTTAATGAATCTAATTTTTCTGAAACTGCTGATTCCGTCTTAACGCCTTCTATATTTAACTCGTAATCTAGCCCTAAGGAAGAAGTCATTTGTTTTATCATATTCTTAACTTCATTACTGTTTTCAAGATTAATTGGCTTCTCTACATTTTGAAATAGTATTTGTTTTAACAGAGTCTGTTGATCATTATTATGATTTTGCCCTATCATTATTTCGTTTATGGCCTTCCCAATTTTACTAAGGTCCTGCATAGATAAAGCCTGAACAATTTTGCTTGCAAAGGATTCTACGTCTTCATGATTTCCAGGAGGAATATTCATTAATTTCGCTATATCTTGAATTGAATTCTCTGCAATAACTGATTTTGGAAGCACCCCTAGTTGTTGTAATACTTGTAGTGATGTTTCTTTTAATAAGCCTTTGCTGGATCCGAGAATTCTCATCAAATCTGTAATTGAGTTTCTAGTTTGTTCACTCGTCATTTCGCCTTGAAGTTTCGCTATCATATCTTTTAATTGAATAATAGATTTAGAATCAGGAGTATTACCTTTATTTAAGAAAGCTGATACTTGCTCAAGCTCTGTTGATATCCCTTTATTCCCTTGAAGCGCAGCCATCGCCTTAAAGGTACCTTCTGTTAGGGGTAATTCTTTCTTTATGATTCTCTCAATTGCTAATAATGCATTCTTTACATCCTTTGCTTCTTTTAGGAACATCGATGCGCTTGTCAATTGCTCTTTTGTAAATGGGAGATTTTTAGAAAGTAGAAACTGTACTAATTGAAGATTTCTCTTTGATTCTGGTAAATGGAACTGCTGTAACAAGGCCATACCAGCACTATTGCTTTGCGATGATTGATTCCTATTATTCTCAACAATACGCAAGGTAGATTCTCCATTTTTCGTACCTATAACTTCAAACCAATTACTCTCCATTACAGAGATTGCTGCCTCTAATTGTGCCGTCATTTTCAAGGCTCCGAGTCTAATAAGTGCTACATTGTTAGGAAAAAGTTTCTCCACTCTGCCGTGGATCAGTTGACCTGGCTTTAATACAACCCCTTTTACGTCTTGAAGTTGTCCGCTTTTTTGTATTGATTGCATTAATGTTAATGGATTCACTTTGTTCCCCTCCTTTTTAAGGTCTACTTCAGACCATCTTTAATGGGTGAAAATGAAAGACGATGTTCTGGTGTAACCCCGTATGTAGTGATAGCATCTAGATGCTGCTTCGTTCCATACCCCATATGATTTTCAAAGCCAAACCGTGGATACTCTTGCCCTAACCGTTTCATATATCGATCTCGTATTACCTTTGCAATAATAGAACTAGCTGCTATTGAAATACTTTTTTCATCTCCCTTTACTAAGGATAACTGAGGTATATCGATGTCAAGCTTCATAGCATCAATTAATAGAAAATCTGGTGATACGCTTAATTGACCAATCGCTTTTCTCATGGCAAGCTTTGTTGCTTGATAAATATTCACTTCATCAATCTGCTGCGATGGAATAATTCCAATACCTATACTAATAGCTGCTTGGTGAATCAGCTCGAAAAGTTCGTCTCTCTTCCCTTCTGAGAGTTGTTTAGAATCATTAATACCTAGTATGTTAAAATCTTTCGGAAGCACCACAGCTGCAGCTACAACAGGTCCTGCTAATGGTCCGCGACCAACCTCATCAATACCAGCTAGCCTGCTATAACCTTTTTCGTATAATTCATTTTCATATTTAGACATCTCAGCTAGCTTTTCTATTTGTTTCATTGTAATTTGTTGCTTTCGTTCCCACTTCTCTACTAATTTTATTACTCCTACTCTAGGGTCTTTCTTTAATTCATGTATCAGTTTCTTATCTATAACATCTTCTGATAACAATTCATTAATTTCACTAATTGTATAGTTTTGCATGTCTTACACTCCCTTAATGAATATATCGGTTTTTTTCATGAAAAATAAAGACATCTCCTAAGGCTCTTTTAGTAAGGTTGTTTTCGTATAGATTGTTGTTTTTCCGAAAAGGAGAGAAACAGGGAAATCTCACGGTTTCAATGCATCTGTTCGTCACTAGTAAGAAAATGTTTATTGGTCTTGAGAGATTATAAATAACTTATTTAATATATAGCAACAATGTTTACGAAAAGATAAACATTGTTGCTATTATCCAAAATAAAGCATCCAATACTTCTGCAATTAGCTATTATTTATAGATGAAAAAACACACTGAAAACTATTATAATAACATGGTTCTCTCCCTATGCGATATCCTTCAACTCATGGATAATAAGTTCCTACATAAAGAACACTTCTTATCCAATGGCTCTTTTCTAAAACTTTGTTGCTTTTAGTACAATTAATCTGGGTGTACAACCAGTTTTAGAAGCAAACTGAGGTTGAATTAGAAAAGAGTGACTCTCTTTATATATACTAGTAACTAGATACTATGGTAAAAATCCGGGTTTTGGGATTTTTACGAAAGCAACAATTTATACGAAAACAGCCTATCCAATAAAAAAAATCCACAGATTCTACTGTGGAACATTTACACTCTATTTTTATAATAGTATGCAATAAACAACACCATAACAGGTGCAAGCACAGACCATTTAAACAATCCTTCTGCATCGCCAGCATATAATGATAGTGTTGGAACAAATAACGTGAGTCCACTAACTAACAATGCCGTCCACGAGCGCTTCCATAGTCCCCAAATGAATGAGACAATTGAAATACCGATTAATACCCAATACACAATTGCGATCATAAATAATCCCATATCCTGCTCTCCCCCATTGTCTCTAAACATTTAATTTTTATAATATATGCTTATTTTGATATAGAGACACATGCTACACAGTAAAATTTTTGGATTACTTCGAAATAAAAAAAATTACATTGGGACAAAACTAAAATCCGTGTATGTCCTTTGACTTCACTTCAATCGGCTAGCCTGTGGGGGCATATAAGCTACTCTTCCTAAAGGAGTCTTCGTCTTGCATTCCAATTAACCGCTAAAAAGAGCTAAAATCCAGATATGTATTTAACACGTTAAAACCCGAACTAATTTGCTTCTAAGTGGGACAAAGCGTTCGGGTTACTTAGACTAAAACACTTTCTGCCCAGCCTCGATTTCAACTGAATTATTCTACAACTTGTTCATCCCAATCTTCCGGAGATTCAAATGTTAGAGTACCAAGCTTTCCAGCTCGAAGCTCTCTTAATACAAGTTCTGAAGTTTTGTCATAATCAATCATACCGCCACCCATTAAACATCCTCGGCGCTTGCCAATCTCATCAAATAATTCTACGATGTCTTCGGGAATCACATCCAGGTTATATCTATCCTTGAGTTCACTAGGATAATGCTCTGTTAAATAACGCAAAGCATATACGGTAACGTCTTGTAGGTTCAAGATATTATCCTTAATTGCTCCTGTTGTTGCGAGCCTTAGACCCACCATTTGATCTTCAAATTTTGGCCATAATATTCCTGGTGTATCGAGTAATTCTAATTCTTTTCCAACTTTAATCCACTGCTGAGCCGTTGTGACACCCGGTCGATCACCTGTCTTGGCAATATTTTTTTTTGCTAATTTATTGATTAGTGTTGACTTACCAACGTTTGGTATCCCAACGATTAATACTCGAATTGCACGAGGAGTTACCCCTTTAGACTTCCACTTATCCCATTTTTCCTTCACAAGCTCCTGACAGCTTTCAACAATTGCCTTCATTCCCTTACCTGCATGTGCATCTATCGCAATCGCCTTCATACCCTTACTTTTATAGTATGATAACCATTCTCTTGTTTTCGCATCATCTGCTAGGTCTGCTTTATTAAGTAGAATAAGACGTGGTTTTGTTGATATAATTTCATCGATCATCGGATTCCTTGAGGAGTTTGGGATTCTTGCATCTGCTAGTTCAATTACTACATCTATTAACTTTAATTTTTCCTGGACCTGTCTTCTTGCCTTGGCCATATGACCAGGAAACCACTGAATTGTCATGTGTAAACCACCTTATCTCATCAATACATAATAAGAAAGGGAACGAGTTACCTCTTCCCCTTTCTTCTATTCTACGAAGCCAATCTCAGACGCCGGCCAGTAGATGATATTTGTTTTTCCGATTACTTCTTCCATAGATACAAATCCTATACTTCGGCTATCCTTGCTATAACGGCGATTGTCTCCCATTACAAATAAATGTCCCTCAGGCACAGTTTTTTGTCCTGTAAGCTCTTGTAATTCAAAATCAAACGTTAACGGGGCGTCAATTATTTCACCTTTGGCTCCATCTAAATACGGTTCCTCTACAGGCTCTCCATTTATGTATAACGTATCATTCTTATATTCAACATGTTCACCTGGTAACCCAATTACTCGCTTAATATAATCCTTTTGCTCTGGAGCATGAAAAACAATGATATCGAAACGGTTTGGCTCTCCTATATTATAACTCAATTTATTCACAATCATACGATTTTGATGCTCTAAGGTTGGCATCATGGATAGTCCGTCCACTACGATCGGTGCAAAAAGAAAGTATCGTATTCCTGCAGCTAATAGTACTGCAATAGCAAGAGCTTTTATCCATTCCCAAGCTTCACTTTTTTGACGGGTCATTTCTTTAGCCTCCACTTAATTTTACGTGTGAAAAAGGAGCTTGATATTCAAGCTCCTTGTTTCTTTTATCGACGGATTTCTTTAATACGTGCAGCTTTACCACGTAGATCGCGTAAATAGTATAGCTTCGCACGGCGAACTTTACCATGACGAATAACTTCGATTTGCGCAATTTTTGGTGAGTGCACTGGGAATGTACGTTCAACACCAACACCGTAAGAGATCTTACGTACAGTGAATGTTTCGCTGATTCCACCACCACGACGCTTAATCACAACACCTTCAAAAATCTGGATACGCTCACGAGTTCCCTCGATAACTTTTACGTGTACACGTACAGTATCACCAGAACGGAAAGCAGGTAGATCTGATTTAAGTTGGTCTTTTGTAATTTCTTCAATTAATTTTTGCATCGTTTTCAACTCCTTCCAACAGATGCTCATTACAATGCATAAAATCATCGCAGCGGAACACCGTTATAACAGACAATGGCTTTATAGCCTAAGTCACAAGAAATATCTTACCATATCAGTACTAGACTTGCAATAGCTTAGTCATGCTCTTTTCGAAACTCTTCAAGCCATTTCCTTTGATGCTTATTTAATTGTTCATCTAAAATTAAATCTGGTCTTCTTAGAAACGTTCTTCGTAATGATTCCTTTTCTCTCCACTCATCAATTAATTTATGATTACCTGATAGTAACACTTCAGGAACCTTTAATCCACGAAAATCTGAAGGTCTAGTATATTGTGGATGCTCCAAATAACCTATACTGAACGAATCTTTCTTATGAGATGTTTCATTACCGAGAACACCCGGTAGTAGTCTTACCACACTATCCACAATGACCATTGATGCAAGCTCTCCACCTGTTAAAACATAGTCACCTATTGAAATTTCATCCGTGACAACATGCTCTCTTATTCTTTCATCGTAGCCTTCATAATGACCACAGATAAAGATGAGATGATCTTCATTTGCCAGCTCTTCTGCCTTCTTCTGATTATATCGCTCACCTTGAGGACACATTAAGATTACTCGAGGCTTTCCTGTTGACGCCTTTGATAACTCATCTACAGCATCGAAAATTGGCTGAGGTGTGAGTACCATGCCCGCACCTCCGCCGTATGGATAATCGTCTACATTGTTGTGTTTATTTGTTGAAAACTCTCTGAAATTTACGACAGAAAACTCTACTGCGCCTCGTTCTTGTGCATTTTTCATAATTGAATGCTGTAACACACCTGCAAACATCTCAGGGAACAGGGACAAAATATCAATTTTCATCTATGAAAGCAATCCTTCCATTACGTGAATGACAATTTTCTTATTTTCCACATCAATTTCTTTTACAACGTCCTCGATATAGGGTATTAATATATCTTTCTCACCTTGTTTACCTAGTACCCATACATCATTCGCTCCAGTTGCAATGATTTCTTTTACCTTTCCAATCTCTTGGCCATCTTCAGAAAATACAACACAACCTATAATTTCGTGATAATAAAATTCACCTTCATTTAAATGACCAAGTTGGTCTTCTGAAACCTTTAACATCGCACCTTTAAATGCCTCTACATCATTTACATTTGCATATCCTTCAAACGTTAATAAATCAAAGTTTTTATGTACCCGATGAGCTAAAATTTTCACTGGAATAGGTGCTTCATTGTTTTTGAAAATATATAATGTATTCCCTTTTACATACCTTTCTTCAGTAAAATCTGTTGTAGAGATAACCCTTACTTCTCCACGTATTCCATGGGTGTTTACGATTTTCCCTACATTAAAGTAATTTGCCAAAAAAATCACCTCTATCTAATTTCAATTACACGGGCATCTTTTATGATAATGGTTCTCTGAAGCGAGTCCCACTGGTCCCCTACCTCTACACGTGTTATTGCTTGCATTTCTTTTTGTTTTATTTCACTACCTAAAGGTAGGATATGTAATTGCTCGATTCTAAACTCCAGCATCTTTATTTTTTCATTTCGAATGTCAAGTTCCTTCTTAAAGAAATCATGATTTCCTTGAGATCCTTTATTCTTGTACTGTACTTTTTTCTGTTCGAATTGCAGCTGTTCACATTCCTTTTGAAGCTGCAGAATTTCGTCCGTAAAAAAGTCTAGCAATTGTTGTTTACTTTTATCAGTGAGGATTTGTTTGACGATGACCGTCTGTATGATATCCATGTTCACCATCCTAATAAAGTCTTATTCTTCGTACATTGTGATTTTTAAAAAAACTACCCTATACGGAGTACATGTCTTATTAATTGAGACTCTTATCGTAAACATTTTCTACTAATTAGATATAATCATCTTGACTGAAACAATCCGCAGGAATAAAGTTTGAAGTATCGAAAAAAGGGAGAGGAAATATCCTCACCCTTTCTTTTTGAATTCATTAATTAGAAACTTATTGTATATCTAGTTGAATACGCTTTTCGCTTTTTGTAGCGGCAGCATAGATTACTGTACGAATTGCCTTAGCAACTCGTCCATTTTTACCTATTACTTTACCGACATCTTCTTTATGAACAGAAAGTTTATAAGTGATGTGGCTATTGTCTGCTACTTCAGTAACGACAACATCTTCTGGATAGTCAACTAAAGGTTTTACAATTGTTTCAATTAGATCCTTCATAGCATCCACATTCATTACTTACTGTTTTTTGCTACGTGGAACTTTTCCATGATCCCTTGCTTAGAGAAAAGGTTGCGAACTGTATCAGATGGTTTCGCACCAGTTTGTAACCACTTAAGAGCAAGAGTTTCGTTAATATCAACGATTGCTGGTTCAGCAACTGGATTGTAAGTTCCGATTTCTTCGATGAAACGACCATCACGTGGTGAACGAGAATCTGCTACTACCACACGATAGAAAGGACTTTTCTTTGAACCCATACGCTTTAAACGAATTTTAACTGCCATTTGTATATAACCTCCGAAATTTTAATTTATGTTTTTAATGGATATATATTTATCCTTGTTATTGACAACAAAATATATAATATCAGTATAAGAAATGTTTGTAAAGTATTTTTTCTTAACAGTATGATAAAAAGTAAATTTCGCCTACATAAACGGAAGCTTAAAACCGCCTTTTTTCTTCCCTTTTTGCATATTTGTCATTTGCTTCATCATCTTCTTCATATCTTCAAATTGCTTTAATAAGCGATTTACTTCTTGAACTGATGTTCCACTACCTTTAGCTATTCGTTTCTTTCGACTTGCATTGATAATTTCAGGTTGAATTTTCTCCTTTTTAGTCATAGATTTAATAATTGCCTCTACATGACTAATTTGTTTCTCATCCACCTTCATATCCTTTAGACCCTTTATCTTGTTTGCACCAGGCATCATCCCTAGCAGTTCATCTAATGGCCCCATACTCCTAACTTGCGCAAGTTGATCAAGGAAATCATCAAATGTAAATGACATCGTACGCATCTTTTGCTCAAGTTCTTTTGCTTTTTCTTCATCTACAGAAGCTTGTGCTTTTTCAATAAGTGTCAGCACATCCCCCATACCTAGAATTCGCGTGGCCATTCGTTCAGGGTGGAATGGTTCAATCGCATCCATTTTCTCCCCTAAGCCGACAAACTTAATTGGTGTGTTCGTTACCGCTTTAACTGATAAAGCCGCCCCACCACGGGTGTCACCATCCAATTTTGTTAATACGACACCTGTGATATCAAGTTGCTCATTAAAGCTTTGTGCAACGTTTACTGCATCTTGTCCAGTCATTGCATCAACTACTAAAAAGATTTCATTCGGCTTTGATATTTCTTTAACTTCTATCAGTTCATTCATTAGGTTTTCATCAACATGCAGTCGACCAGCCGTATCAATTAATACATAATCGTAGTGCTCTTTTTTTGCGTGTTCAATCGCTTGTTTTGCAATTTCAACAGGACTAACTTGATCTCCTAATGAGAAGACAGGCATGCTGAGCTGCTTTCCTAGTGTTTCTAATTGCTTGATTGCAGCTGGTCTGTATATATCTGCTGCTACAAGTAGTGGTTTGCGGTTATATTTCTTTCTTAATAGGTTCGCCAGTTTTCCCGTAGTCGTCGTTTTACCAGCACCTTGCAAACCTACCATCATCACAACTGTTGGTGGTCTGTTAGAAACAGCGATTTTACTCTGTTCTCCCCCCATCAGTGCTGTAAGTTCTTCTTGTACAACTTTGATAACTTGTTGTCCAGGAGTTAAGCTCTTCATCACTTCCTGGCCAACAGAACGTTCGGAAACTTTCTTAACGAAATCTTTTACAACTTTGAAGTTAACGTCAGCCTCAAGAAGCGCTAATCGTACCTCTCTCATCATTTCTTTTACATCTGCTTCCGTAACTTTACCTTTTCCTTTTATCTTTTGAATCGTACTTTGCAAACGGTCGGCTAATCCTTCAAATGCCATTACTGCCGCCCCCTAATCTAATTTCTCAATTTCTTCAATTAATTCAATTGCTTTTGGATTATCTCGCATTATCTGTTTACATTCATTTAATAGCGTGAGTCGACTTTGAAACTTCTCTAGTAAACAAAGCTTTTGTTCATACTCTTCAAGCATCGCTTCAGTCCGTTTAATATTATCATAGACTGCTTGACGGCTAACCTCATACTCTTCTGCGATCTCTCCTAGTGAATGATCGTCTAAATAATATTGCTCCATATAGCTTCTTTGCTTTGGAGTGAGGAGCGATTGATAGAAATCTAACAAGTAATTCATTCTTGTTGTTTTCTCTAGCATATGAGACCCCTCCATCGTTAAGTACATTACCTTTACAAACTATCACATTTCTTAGCACAATGTCAAGTTATTACACTTGACGAATAGCTCATCTTATAGTATGTCTCTTGTCTTATTTTACAGCCAAACAAACCATACAAATATAGCCCCCTTCTATGTAAGGGGGCTATATCCTTTACTCTTTTTCTGCTTCTGCTTCAATCATTTCACTAAATAATCCGTATACAAATTGCTCTGCATTAAATTCTTGTAAGTCGTCCATTTGCTCACCTAAGCCAACAAATTTAACTGGTGTATCCAGCTCATTGCGGATTGCAAGAACGATTCCACCCTTTGCAGTTCCGTCAAGTTTTGTTAATACAATTCCGGTTACGTTTGTAGCTTCTGTAAAGGTTTTCGCCTGACTCATCGCATTTTGTCCTGTCGTTGCATCCAGTACAAGTAATACCTCATGCGGTGCTCCTGGTACTTCTCTTTCTATGACGCGTTTTACCTTTTCTAATTCTTTCATTAAGTTTACTTTATTTTGCAGTCGACCAGCCGTATCACAGATAAGTATATCAACATTTCTGGATTTTGCGGCTTGCAGAGCATCGTACATAACAGCCGCAGGATCTGAACCTTCGGATTGTTTAATTACATCAACTCCAGCTCTATCTCCCCACACTTCCAATTGCTCGATCGCACCTGCTCTAAACGTATCTCCCGCAGCAAGTATTACTTTCTTACCCTCTTGTTTAAATTTATTTGCAAGTTTTCCAATTGAAGTTGTTTTCCCAACTCCATTTACACCTACAACAAGAACAACTGTCAAACCATTTTCCTGCATATTAATCCCCTCAGCAGCCTTATCGTCACCTTGATAAATCTCTATTAGCTTTTCAGATATAACGGCTTTTACATCACGAGGTTCTTGTATATTTCTTTTCTTCACTTCATCCTTCAACTCATCGATTAAATCCATAACTGTTGTTACCCCAACGTCAGCAGAAATTAAGATTTCTTCTAACTCTTCGAAGAAATCCTCATCTACCTTGCGATAACGATAGACTAAATCGTTTACCTTTCCTGAGAAGGAATCTCTTGTTTTAGATAATCCATCCTTAAATTTTTCGGTAACTGTATCTGTTTGTTTTGAGATTTTTTCTTTTAACTTTTTAAAAAAACTCATTTTTTAACCCCTCTTATCTTTAGACTGTTTTCTTATAGATTGTTGCTTTGTTTTACCTTAGTATCTAGATGTTTCTATATAAATAGAGTTTCTTTTCTAATCTAATCTCAGGTTTGCTTCTAAAACTGGTTGTACACCCAGAATAATTGTACTAAAAACAACAAAGTTTTAGATAATATGTACTTTGTGTTGAATAACATAAACATCGGTTATTCAACACAAGAATTGTCATACTTATTTAATACCAACCAATTCCTTTGAATCTTCTAGTCTTACAGAAACTAGTTTAGAGACACCGGATTCTTGCATTGTTACTCCGTATAATACGTCACTCTCTTCCATCGTTCCTTTGCGATGTGTAATGACAATAAATTGAGTTTCTTTACTGAACTTCTTTAAATATAAACCAAAACGGTGTACATTGGCATCATCCAACGCAGCCTCTACTTCGTCTAGTACACAAAACGGAACCGGACGTACTTTTAAAATTGAAAATAATAGTGCGATCGCTGTCAGTGCTCTTTCTCCACCTGATAGAAGTCCAAGGTTTTGTAATTTTTTACCAGGAGGTTGAGCAACAATATCAACGCCAGTGTTTAATAAATCATCAGGGTCTGTCAAGCGAAGGTCTGCTCTTCCACCCCCAAATAGTGATTGAAATACTGTCTCGAAATGAGAACGGATACTAGTGAATGTTGTTTCGAAGCGTTTTTTCATTTCATCATCCATCTCATGTATCACTCTATATAACGTATCCTTCGCTTCAACTAAGTCTGTTTTTTGCTCATG
This sequence comes from Bacillus sp. BGMRC 2118, assembly GCA_008364785.1. GTDB lineage: Bacteria > Bacillota > Bacilli > Bacillales > SA4 > Bacillus_BS. The sequence goes on from VTTJ01000005.1 coordinate 166,064, forward strand.
CAGGAAGTGATGACGTTCAGAAACACGTTCATATTCTTCAATTGCACCAAGGTTTACAGAGCCTAACTCTTCAATCGCAAGTTTAATTAACTTAACCTTCTTCTTAGCTTCAGTATACTCAATTGTTAGTGGGTATTTTTCTTTCGCTGCTTCAAACGAAAGCATATATTCCTCACGTAAATGAGAAAGATGATTTTCAAGTTCTACATCTAATCGGTTGACCTTCACTTCTTCATCTTTAATAACCTCTACAATTTGCTTATACATACGTCGCAATTCTTTTAATTCGTTCTCCATATCTTCCATTTTCGTTTGGAGATTTAGTCTCTCTTCTCTTCTAGTTGATATTAAAGAAAGTGTGTCATTTTTGTCTTGTAGCTTTTGTTTTGCTTGCTGCTCTAATTGTTCTTCACCTGAATCGGTAGAACTCATTTCACTAGAGAGAAGATGTAGATCTTCTTTAATGGAGTTTAATTGAGCAATTGTCTGTCCAAGCTCTTCTTCCACTCGATTTACCTTTTCCTGTTGATTAGCTAGAAGTTGTCTACTTTCTGCTAAATGAATACGCAGATCAGTTATTTCAGACTGTAACGATTCCTTCGAGGTTTGTTGTTCTGCTTTCAGAGATGAAAGGTGTTTAATCTCTATATCAAGTTGTTTTATCGTTTCCTCTAAAGAAGTAAGAACTTCCTTTATCTGGGCTTTTCTATTTGATAGATCGTGCTGGTCAACCTTGAACAACTCTTTTTCTTGATCATACATTGCAAGACGTTCATTTAAGCTCTTCTCTTCAACCTCTAATTCTCGAATACTTGATTTGATTCCTTGAACAACAAAGCGCAATTCTTCTCCTTCATTTCTCGCTTCATTCAGGTGAGTCTCATCATCTAGTATCGTCTTCTTTTGTGTTTTTACATACTCTTCAAGTTGTGTTGTTTTTCCTTCAATTTCTTGTAGCTTATTTGTTAGCTGCTCAAGTTCACGTTGTCTACTTAATAGTGAACTCGACTTTTGCTTCACTGCTCCACCAGTCATTGCACCACCAGGACTTACAACATCTCCTTCAAGAGTAACTAATCGATACCGATAATTAATCATTTTCGCAATATCGTTGGCACTTTTAAGGTCTGTCGTGATCATGACATTTCCTAATAGACTTCCAATGACACTCTCATACTTTCCATCATATGAAATTAAACCAGAAGCAACACCTACAAATCCTGCGTGGGACTTAGCCCGCGAAAGGACGTCACCAGGTATCGTTTTCTTAGATACGACAGATAATGGTAAGAAAGTTGCTCTACCAAAGTGATTTTGTTTAAGGAATTGTATAGCCCGTCTAGCATTAGACTCATGATCCACAACAATATGTTGCATAGATGCTCCCAATGCAATTTCTAACGCTGTTTCATATTCTTTTGGTACCGTAATTAACTCAGCAATTGCTCCTTCAATTCCTTCAAGCTTATGGTTTCTGGCCTTCAATACTTCTTTAACACCTTGGAAAAAGCCAGAATAGTCTTCCTGCATTTCCTCTAACGTTTCTTTACGAGATTTCGTTTGTTGTAAGACTTGATATGCTTGATATAGCATCGATTCTCGTTTTTGAAACTCTTCTTTAGTCTTCTCAATCTTCACCTGTAGCTTACGGTAATAATCGACTTTATTGTTAAGTAGTTCTGTTTGTTCATCAAGCTGTTTTTGGAGCTCCTGTTTTTTCTCCTCTAACTCTTGACGTAATACCACATACTTTTCATTTGAATGATCTAGTCTTTCATTTTTCGCCAACTGCTGTTTTAATTGATCGTCAATGTTAGATAGCTCATTTCGTTTAGAAGCTTGATGATTTAAGTGTTCAATATAGTCGCTTTTTATATTTTCCAATTGTTCATCAATGTTCTCTGAATAAGCATTGTGAAGTTTTTCCTTGTCATCTAAATCTGCTTTAAGTTGCTTTACAGTTGCTTTAAATTCATTTAATAGTTGAACTTCTTTTGTTAACAGTTCTTTTGAAGAGACAATTTTCTGTTCGTTTTCTAGTACTTGTTTTTCGAGCTGACTGCGATTTTGAGAGGCATTTTTCTTTCTTTCTTTCAGTACTTCTTTCTTACCTTCTACTTTTTCGAGCTCTTCACTTACAAGTAACAACGTTTCCTGAAGCTGGGAAACAGACTCGTCCAAATCACGAATTGATGCACGGATTCCTTCTACTTGTGCTTCTTCCGTTTGTATTTTAGAAGACATCTGAATTTCTTGATCTTTTCGGGCTTCTACTTGCTTTAATAGTGTTTCCCATTTTTCATGCAGGTCTTCAATTTCATAAACTGTTAATGCAACTTCAAACTTTTCAAGTTCTGCTTTTTTTTCTAAGAAGTCTTTCGCTACAGATGATTGAAGCTTCAATGGTTCTAATTGGCTTTCAAGCTCGTGTAGTATATCTTCTACACGATTTAAGTTTTCTTGCGTTTCAAACAGCTTTTGTTCTGCTTTCTTTTTACGAGTTTTATATTTTAGTACACCTGCTGCTTCTTCAAATATGGTTCTTCTCTCTTCAGCTTTACTACTTAAAATTTCTTCAACTTTACCTTGCGATATGATAGAGAAGGCTTCCCTACCTAACCCGGAATCCATTAATAGATCCACAATATCCTTTAATCGGCATGATTGTTTATTAATATAAAATTCAGATTCACCTGATCTATATACACGTCTAGTAATACTTACCTCATGATAATCAATTGGAAGGAATTGATCTTCATTATCAAGTGTAAGTGTCACTTCTCCAACGTTAAGTGCTTTTCTGGAATCACTTCCCGCAAAAATGATGTCTTCCATCTTCGCTCCACGAAGTGATTTTGCTGACTGTTCACCTAATACCCAGCGGATTGCATCCGTAATGTTGCTTTTCCCACTGCCATTCGGACCAACCACTGCTGTAACACCCGGCACAAAATCAACCGAAACACGTTCAGCGAACGATTTGAACCCTACAATATCTAAACGTTTGAGGAACACGTTCTTCCCCTCCTACTATATCTATTAATCTACAAAATAGTATTCTAAATTACACAGTTCTGATGGATACTGAAAATCTTTGACAAGATAATCACTTACAGAAATAAGTTTCATTTTATTCTACCATGAAACAAAAAAGGAATCCCTCTTTTCAAGGGATTTCCTTATTTTTTGCAATAAAGTACAACTACACAATGATAGAAGATTGTTACTTACCTGCTTTTAATAACTGCAACGCTTCTTGAGCAGCGTGTTGTTCTGCTTCTTTCTTCGACTTACCAACACCAGTTCCCAGTGTTTCACCGTTAAGATAAACCTGCGACTCAAAAATCCGATTGTGCGCAGGACCTTTTTCATGTAAGATTTTATATTCAATTGCGCCCTTTCCATCTCGTTGTACCAACTCTTGTAATTGACTTTTATAATCCATCACATGAGAAAAAGCACCATTTGCAATCTTAGGGAATACGACTTTTTCTAAGAAACCCCATACAATATCAAGACCTTGGTCTAAATACAATGCACCAATAAACGCCTCAAATACGTCTGCCAAAAGCGCTGGACGTTCTCTCCCTTTTGTTAGTTCTTCACCTTTTCCAAGTAAAACTAACTTACCAAAGTGTAGGCTATTTGCAAACTGAACAAGAGATGGTTCGCAAACAATGGATGCTCGTAATTTAGTTAATTGACCTTCACTCATTGTTGGATATAGCTCAAATAAGTATTTAGATACAGTTAGTTCTAATACTGCATCCCCTAAAAACTCAAGTCGTTCATTATCTTCAAATGGTCTTCTACGATGCTCATTCACATAAGATGAATGTGTAAATGCCTGGTACAAAAGCTTTTCATTTTGGAAGTGTATTCCAATCTCATCTTGAAAGGCTAGAAAGGCCGCTTTTTGTGCTGAAAATGATTTTTTATTTGTTGACTTCATGGAAACCTTCCTCCAAGACAATTAGTGTTACTTTGGTTCACTATTTCTAAATTTTACTGTTTGTAAAAATAAAAAGCTAGGAAAGTCCCGCAATGTGCGGGACTTTCCTTCTTCTTAAAATGAGTTTCTCATTATCATTATAGAGAGCTTTGTATGTAATTAACAGCATCCCCTACTGTTACTATTTTTTCAGCATCTTCGTCTGAAATTTCCATATCAAACTCATCTTCTAATTCCATAACTAATTCAACTACGTCTAGTGAATCTGCTCCTAAATCGTCCTTGAATTTTGCTTCAGGTTTAACCTCAGCCTCTTCTACACCAAGACGATCTATAACAATCTTCGTTACGCGTTCTAAAACATCTGCCATCTGTGTTCACCTCCCCTCAAGTAGTCATTATAGTCAATGCTAGAAAAAAATACTAGCCGTTTCTGAACAAAATCGTGTTACATTACCATTCCACCATCAACATGAAGTGTCTGACCAGTCATATATTTACTATCTTCTGAAGCTAAGAAAGAAACAACTTTAGCAATATCAGATGGCTCACCAAAACGTGATAACGGAATTTGCTTTAACATTTCTTCTTTTACTTCAGCAGGTAGTTCATCTGTCATATCAGTTGTGATAAATCCAGGAGCAATGGCATTTACATTAATGTTACGTGCAGATAATTCCTTAGCAGTTGTCTTCGTTAATCCGATAACACCTGCCTTTGCAGCTACGTAGTTGGCTTGTCCAGGATTCCCACTTACTCCTACGATAGACGCAATGTTAATAATTTTACCGCTTCTCTGCTTCATCATTTGTCTTGTTACAGCCTTTGTACAAAGGAATACACCCTTTAGGTTTGTGTTAATCACCGCATCCCACTCGTCTTCTTTCATTCTCATTAATAGATTATCTCTTGTTATCCCAGCGTTATTAACAAGGATATCAAGACTGCCAAATGTATCAATTACTTGTTTTACCATACTTGAAACTGACTCTGCACTGGAGACATCTGCTTGAATCGCAATTGCTTCATAACCTAGTGACTTTATTTCATCCACTACTTCATTTGCTTTAGCTTCACTACCTGAATAGTTTACGGCTACTTTTGCACCTTTTTGAGCAAGTTCAATCGCTATCGCACGACCAATTCCACGTGACGCTCCTGTAACTAAGGCTACTTTACCTGTTAGCATTGGATTACTCCCCCTTTAGTGCTGTAATTGTATTTTCCATTGATTCTTCATCATACACGGAAAAGATTTTTACTGAACGGTCTACTTTTTTAACTAATCCTGATAAGACTTTACCAGGTCCAATCTCGATAAACGTATCAACTCCTAGGTTTATCATCTCTTCCACAGATTGTTGCCATCTAACAGGTGAATATAACTGTTCAATAAGCATTTCCTTTATTATGTCTGCGTCCGTCATTTGAGATGCCGTAACATTTGCAATGACAGGTACTTTTGCCTCTTTTATAGTAATTGAATCTAACACACTTTTTAATTGCTCAGCTGCAGGCTTCATTAACGAAGAGTGGAACGGTCCACTAACTTCTAATGGAATAACTCGCTTCGCTCCTGCTTCCTTAGCTAGTAACCCTGCTAATTCCACTCCTTTAGCTGATCCTGAAATGACAATTTGCCCTGGACAGTTTAGGTTTGCGAGTTGCACAGGATTTCCTTCTTCTGTTACTTGAGTTGTCACTTCCTGAAGCTTTTCTGCCCCTAATCCTAGGACAGCAGACATCGCACCAATACCAGCAGGTACTGCTTCCTCCATGAATTCTCCTCGTTTTCTTACTGTGTAAACAGCATCCTCAAAGGAAATTGATTCTGAGGCAACAAGAGCTGTATATTCTCCTAAGCTATGTCCAGCTACATAGGAAGGAAGGATCCCCGTCTGTTTAAAGCGTTCGTAAATGGCTAAACAAGTTGTTAATAAGGCAGGTTGCGTATTAGCCGTTAATGTTAATTGATCTTGAGGACCTTCGAATATGAGCTTGGATAATGAAAAACCAAGCTTTTGATCAGCTTTATTAAAGATTTCTTGGACATCTGGATATTGATCAGCAAGCTGCTTGCCCATTCCCACTGATTGTGAGCCTTGTCCAGGAAAAATTAAGGCTATTTTATTCACATTACATTTCCCCTCTCCATTAACTCTACTATTCCTTTTTTGTAACTGCTGAAGAGATTGTCTCTATCATATTATTTGAAACCATATCTCTCGTTTGTCTAATCGCATGAAACATGGCTACCGAATTGGATGAGCCATGAGCCTTCACAACAGGTGCTTTTAACCCAAACAATGCTGCACCACCGTATTCTGAGTAATCCATCATTCTCTTTAAGCCAGAAAGCTTTGGCTTTATTACCGCGGCAGCTAACTTTGCTGTGACACTACTTGTTAGCGTTGTCTTCAGCATTGAAAATAGTCCCATCGCAGTACCCTCGATCGTTTTTAGGGTAACGTTACCAGTAAAACCATCAGTTACAACTACATCTGCAACACCATCTAATAAGTCTCGAGCCTCAACATTCCCTACAAAGTTTAAGTTCGCTTCAGAAATTAACTGGTAAGCTGCTTTTGTTAATTCGTTCCCCTTTTTTTCTTCCGTACCAACATTTAATAAACCCACTCTAGGACTCGCTACTCCTCTTACCTTCTCCGCGTAAATAGAACCCATCATCGCATATTGCAGTAAGTGTTCAGGCTTAGCATCAGCATTTGCACCTACGTCCAAGAATAGAAAACCATCACCATTTATCGTCGGTAAGGTAGGTGCCAATGCTGGTCGATCTACTCCATCGATTCTACCAACAACAAATAATCCTGCAGTCATTAACGCTCCTGTATTCCCTGCTGAAATGCACGCATCTGCTCTGCCTTCACTCACTTCTTTTGCCATTAATACCATTGATGCGTTCTTTTTCCTTCTCACTGCTCGAACGGGTTCATCTGTTGCTTCTATCACTTCTTCAGTATGTATAATTTCAATTCGTTCTTTAGAACTAAGGAATGGTAAAATCCGCTTTTCATCCCCAACTAACGTAAACGTTACATCTGGAAATGTCGCTGCTGCTTCTACTACACCTTTAACTATTTCGTCTGGAGCGTTGTCTCCGCCCATTGCATCTATAGCTATTCTCACAAATCTCATCCTCTTTTATTTAGGCACTCTCTGTAAACAGAGTTGCTGTTTTAAATAAGGTCATCTTTAATTGCTCAATTCATTTGATGAAAAGATGTTCCGAAACATTGATCGTAACGTGGCACTCGTCTTATTTGAAAAACAACATTCTATGCGAAAGTAGCCTTTATTTTTCATTTTCTTCCGTTACACTTGAACGGAACATATGGAATTCACCTGAAAATACAAGTTCACTTCCGACAAAACTATTTACTTCAACTACAGTTCGCTCCTTTTCCTTGCCAACTGAAGTGACTTTTGCTTTTGCGATAATTCGTTCATTCACCTTTACTGAACGAGTAAATCTAATACTTGCTTTTGCTGTTAAGGCAAGCTCATCATTTATTACAGCAACAGCAAGTGAATTTGCTTGTGCAAATAAATGGTGTCCACGAGCAATTTGGTTTCTACTAAAGACGTGTTCTTCTTTCACGTCGAAGATAGATATAGCTGATTCATCTAGTACGAGATCGACAATCTCCCCAATCACTTCTTCTATTGGCAAAGACTTGACCTCTTTATCAAGCTGTTTCTCAGCGACATGTTTTATTCTTTCTCTTAATTCAGGAATCGATAACTCGAGCCGATCAAGTCTAATAGTTTGAATACTAACAACAAACTTCTCAGCTAACTCCTCATCTGTAATAAATGGATTATCAGAAATGGTTTCTTTAAGAAGGAGTTGCCTTTCTTTTTTATTTTTTTTCATAAAACACCTTCCGAGATACTAAGACTAGGTACTAAAAGTAGTATATAATTATAAAAAGCAGATTGCAATAGTTTTCATTGCAATCTGCTTTAATTGGTTACATTATGATTTTACTAGATTTAATCCAACTTCTCCCCAGCTAGTGCCCCTGATTTAATTACTGTTTCTCTTAACAGTTTATATTCATCACTTTCCCAAAAGGCTTTAGAATGAATAAGTGTAACAGCATCCTGTCTTGCAACTTCAAGTGCTCTGTAGTCATGGACCATATCCGCGATCTTAAACTCAGGAAGTCCGCTTTGTTTCTTACCGAAGAAGTCCCCAGGTCCACGCAGTTCTAAATCTTTTTCCGAGAGAACAAAACCGTCATTCGTTTCTGTCATAATTGTCATTCTTTCTTTCCCTGTTTCATTTTTCGGGTCAGCTAATAATATACAGTATGATTGTTCCGCTCCTCGACCTACACGCCCCCGCAGTTGATGAAGTTGTGATAGACCAAAACGTTCTGCATCATAAATGACCATAATCGTTGCATTTGGAACGTTGACACCAACCTCTACAACCGTAGTAGAAACTAATATATGGTGTTCATTCGCGCTAAAAGCTTTCATCACAGCCTCTTTTTCATCTGAAGATAACCTGCCATGCATAAGTCCTACAGAATAAGCAGGGGAAAAGGTATGGGACATCATTGAATGGACATCTATTGCATTTTGAACGTCCAGCTTCTCTGATTCCTCAATTAGAGGACAAATCACATAAGCCTGTCTTCCTTTCGATAGCTCTTTCTCGATAAATCCTATCACTCTATCAATCATATCATGCTTAACCCAGTATGTTTCAATTTTCTTTCTACCCGCCGGCAACTCGTCTATAATTGAAACATCCATTTCACCAAAGGCAGTAATGGCAAGAGTTCTAGGAATTGGTGTAGCTGTCATGAACAATACATCTGGGGCTTCACCCTTCTCCCTTAATACACGACGTTGCTCGACTCCAAATCTGTGTTGTTCGTCAGTGATTACTAGACCAAGGCTCTTGAAGTCTACTTCTTCCTGAATAAGTGCATGTGTACCGATTAATAGATCGATATTCCCTTCTTTTAAATCTTCTAAGAGGAGTCTTCGTTGCTTTCCCTTTACGGATGATGTAAGTAATGCAACCTTAATCCCTACCGGTTCGAGTAGAGTTTTTAAGCCTTCTAGGTGTTGCTCTGCTAATATTTCAGTTGGAACCATTAAAGCTCCTTGATAACCTGAAAGGATTGAAGCATACAACGCTATAGCAGCTACTACTGTTTTCCCGGAACCAACATCACCTTGTAGTAGGCGGTTCATTCGGTATGGAGAACGTAAATCATCTGTAATTTCTTTCACTACTCTTTCTTGTGCTTTTGTTAAAGGGAACGGTAATCCTTCAATAAACGTAGCTAGTTCATTTTCGTTAAAGGCTTGAGGAACCCCTTTTGAGTTTTCTCTTTCATACTTTCTTAATGCTTGCATTTTTAATTGAAAAAGTAAGAATTCCTCGTAAACCATCCTTCTTCTTGCTTGCTTCACATCATCGAAATTCATAGGAAAGTGCAGCTTTTTTAACGTTTCCATGCGGGGTGAAAGCTTATAGCGTTCTCTTAAAGAAGTAGGCAGGTTTTCTTTTATTTCATGTTCGTACTGCTTAAAAGCATTTTGTATATACCTTTGTAATGCTTTCGTTGTGACGTCACCCTTTGTGTGATAGAGCGGTTTTAATTCTTCTGCTCTAGTAGCATCTCCAAGTTTCATTTCACTCACTGTCAACGTTTGACGATGCTTGTCCCACTTACCGGTTAACGTTACAGCAGATCCTAACGTCAGCTTGCTCTTTACATAAGGCTGATTAAAGAATACAGCAGTTAGTAAGTAACGGTCCACAAGGACTCTCGTTGTAATTCGAGATTTTTTTTTACCGAAATAAGAAGCAACTGGAGCACTATGAACGACGCCTTGAATCGTTACTCGTTCATCATGCTTTACTTCTTCTAAGTCTTTTAATCTGTAATCCTCATAGCGATACGGAATATGCTCTAATAAATCTTCAATTGTAAAAAGCCCCATTGTTTCTAGGGCTATTTGTGACTCTGGACCAATACCTTTTACATTTATAACAGATTCATTCAGCAAATTACTCACTTTTTGTAAGCGGAATTCCAAAGATCTTTGCTTCGAGCTCACGACCTGTTGGTGTAGCCGCTAAACCTCCCTCAGCTGTCTCTTTTAACGCTGTTGGCATTGTTAAACCGATTTTATACATAGCATCAATGACCTCATCACAAGGAATACGGCTTGTAATTCCTGCTAGTGCCATATCTGCAGCAACCATCGCATTCGCTGCTCCCATTGCGTTTCTTTTTACGCAAGGTACTTCAACTAATCCTGCAACTGGGTCACAAACTAAACCTAGCATATTCTTTAATGTAATAGCCATTGCTTCTGCAGCTTGACTTGGCGTACCACCAGCCATCTCTACAATTGCTGCTGCAGCCATACCTGATGCCGAACCAACCTCTGCCTGACATCCACCTGCTGCCCCAGAAATGGAAGCATTATTTGCTACTACAAATCCAAAAGCACCAGATGTGAATAAAAACTCAATCATTTCTTCACGTGTTGGGTTCAACTTCTCTCTTACAGCAAACAATGTACCTGGAACAACACCTGCTGATCCTGCAGTTGGGGTTGCACAAATTGTCCCCATTGCAGCATTCACTTCATTTGTTGCAACGGCTTTACTAACAGCATCCAAAATTGTTTCCCCAGAAAGAAACTTTCCTTGTTCAATATATTTCTGTAGTAGAACTGCGTCCCCGCCTGTTAAGCCCGAGTGAGACTTCACACCAGCTAACCCTCTTTCAACCGCCTGTTCCATCACCTTTAAGTTTGCATCCATTAATGCAATGACTTCTTCTCTTGTTCTCTTTGTAACAGTCATTTCCTGTTGGATCATGACTTCTGAGATTTTACAACCTCCAGTTTCTGCTAACTCTACTAGTTCGGCTACATTACGAAACATAGTGAACCTCCTTACTTCTATTGATTAGAAGAATTTGTAAGCGTTACCAATATCAGTCTACGATTTTTGTTACCTGAAGAATATTAGGCAGTGATCGTAGTTCATTTAATACATTGTCTTCTATCGACTGATCAACTTCTATCGTCATTAGTGCCAACTTACCTTTTTCTTTTCTCGAAACATCCATATGCCCGATATTAATTTCATATTTTGCTAGTACGTTAGAAACAGCTGCTATTGATCCATATCTATCATTATGAACAACCAGTATTGCAGGGTTCTCGCCAGTCAGCTTTAATTCAAAACCATTTAATTCGGTAATTTCAATTTTACCGCCACCAATGGAGATACCCACTAATTCTAATTCACTAGTATCATCTCCAATACGAACTCTTGCTGTATTGGGATGATCAGTTATAGCTTCTTCTTCTCTAAACTTAATGTTAATGCCTGCCTTCTTAGCAATAGCTATTGAAGTTTTTATTCTTTCGTCCATTGTATCAAAATCAAGAATTCCTCCAATAATCGCAACATCTGTTCCATGGCCCTTATATGTTTTTGCAAAAGATCCATAAAATGAAATATCAATCCACTTTGGCTCTTTTCCATATAACGTTCTTGCTACTCTGCCAATCCTTGCAGCACCTGCAGTATGTGAACTAGAAGGTCCAATCATTATAGGTCCAATAATGTCAAATACACTTTTGTATTTCAAGTAAAGTCCCTCTCCCCTCGAAATCTATTGCAAGTTATATTATAACCCCTTATATACAAATTGAATAGAAGGGAAGATTCCCTTCTATTCACAATTTGTTTATTCAATTGAGAAAATATATGAGTATAAAGGCTGTTTCCCGTCGTGAATTTCCACTTCAATATCTTCGAATTGACTCTCGACATATTGAGCTAATTCACCAACTTCTTCTTCTGAAGCATCTTCACCATGTATGATGGTAATGATTTCATCCGCTTCTGTGACCATATTAGAAAGCAAATCTTTTGCAACTTGTAATTGTTCTTTTGCTGTTACTACAATTTTACCATTAGCAATTCCCATAAAGTTGTCCTTCTCGATTTCAAGCCCATCAATCGTCGTATCACGAACAGCATACGTAACTTGACCTGTTTTAACATTTCCCAGAGCTGCCTTCATTTGCTCAGAGTTCTGGTTTTGGTCTACTGAAGGATTGAATGCTAATAGAGCTGCCATACCTTGTGGTACAGTTTTAGACGGGATGACGACAACATCATCACCAATAACTGAAGCTGCTTGTTCTGCTGCCATTACAATATTGCTATTGTTCGGTAGGATATACACTTTTTTCGCATGAACTTCTTCAATTGCTTTTACAATGTCTTCCGTACTCGGATTCATTGTTTGTCCACCTTCAATTACTGCTCCTGCCCCAAGGCTAGTGAATAATTCAGCAATTCCTGAACCCATCGCCACCGTAACAATTCCATACTCCGCCTTTTCCTTCTTCGGAGCTACCGCTACTGCTTGTTCATGCTTCTCATCCTCAGACAAGATGTTGCTATGCTGTTGTCTCATGTTTTCAATCTTTAAATTGATTAAGCTACCATACTTTTGTCCATATGTTAATACTTCACCAGGATATTCAGCATGAATATGTACTTTAACAATCTCATCATCAGCTACCACTAATAATGAATCACCATGTTTGCTTAAGTCATCTCTGAACTTTTCTTCTGAGAAAGGATGTACCGAAGTCTTTTCATCCTCAAAGCGAACCATGAATTCTGTACAATAACCAAATTCAAGTTCAGAAATATCAATATTACTTTGAACACTTTTATGATGTTCTGCACTAACTAACTCAGTCATAGAAGGACCTGTAACTGAAGCCTCTGGCAACTTCTCTCCTTTTAACTCAGCAAGGAATCCCTCATAAACGATGACTAATCCTTGTCCACCACTATCTACTACTCCAACTTCTTTAAGAACTGGAAGTAAATCAGGTGTTCGACTTAATGATGCTTTAGCTTCTTTCAATACTTCTTCCATTAAAGAAACGATATCAGTCTCTTTTTCCGCAACCTTTACAGCATGCTTTGCAGCATCTTTTGCAACAGTAAGGATTGTGCCTTCAACCGGCTTCATTACCGCCTTATATGCTGTTTCAACACCTGCTTGCAGTGCATTTGCAAACTCTACACTCGTGATTGTTTCCTTTTGTTCAATAAACTTAGAAAACCCGCGAAACAACTGAGAAAGGATAACTCCAGAGTTACCTCTTGCCCCCATTAGAAGTCCTTTAGCTAAGCTTGAACCTACTTTACCAATGTGGGGATTTACATTATTTTTTACTTCTTTCGCACCAGAACTTATAGACAAGTTCATATTCGTTCCAGTATCACCATCTGGCACTGGAAAAACGTTTAAGGCATCCACCATTTTCACGTTGTTTGCTAAGTTATCTGCACCCTGGATCACCATTTGAGCAAAACGTTTTCCATCCAATTTTGTAATTGTCACAAAAACTTCCTCCTTCTATACGTTCGTAACACGAACTCCCTGCACATAAATATTAACTGTATCTACGGCAAGCCCTAGCGTTTTATCAAGTGTGTATTTTACTTTTGTTTGAACGTTATGGGCAATCTCTGAGATTTTCGTACCATACGTAACAACGATAAACATATCGATATGTAAGCTGTCATTTTCTTGGCGTACTACGACACCTTTAGTAAAATTTTCTCTTTTTAGAATTTCAGCAATACCATCTTTTAATTGCTTCTTTGAAGCCATTCCTACAATTCCATAACATTCTACTGCAGCCCCACCTGCGATTGTAGCAATGACGTCATTGGAAATATCGATACTACCTAATTGATTTTTCATTTCTATTGACATTGCGCTTCCCCCTTTTATTTTTCGAACTTTTCATGTATATAAGTCCAGACTAGGAGACCAATATGTTTGGGTCATAAGACATAGCTATCATACATTTTACTATACTATAACATATTTTAAAAGGAAAATTGGCTAATATACATACTTACTATATCCTATAGTATACAGCAATTTAAAAAATACTATGTCAAGGTTTTTTTCTTGAAAGTCTTATTGCAATATTAGTATGGTTATGATAAAGTAAAAAAGTATTTTTATAAAAGGCGATTTGCCTTATCCAACATGTAAAGTAGTACTTATGAAACTGTCATAGGTCCTTGATTAGATAGTAGCAAGGAGGGAAAATAATGGCTCGCAAATGTGTAATTACAGGTAAGAAAGCATCTTTCGGAAACTCACGTTCACATGCTATGAACTCAAATAGACGTTCTTGGGGAGCAAACCTACAAAAGGTTCGCATCCTAGTAAACGGAAAACCTAAGCGTGTGTATGTTTCTGCTAGAGCTCTTAAGTCTGGTAAAGTAGAACGCGTATAATAAAGTGGAAAAGACGATGATGATCCATCGTCTTTTTTATTTACTATTTAATTTTTCTCCACCTGGCATAAAAGACGATTCATCCTCTCAAAGAAGGAGCACTTTCTATTTTTGTTTTGGAAAGTGCTTTTTTTCAAATTAGTCCTTTTTAATTGAACCAAGCACCGCTTTTATTATACCACCTAAAAATTTCGGAAGCTTAATCGTGTAAAATTTCATAGTGTCCCTCCTCAAACATGTTACGGGTAAAATTAAACAAGCTCACACATTAAAGTATATTCATAAAAATTAAAATAGTGCCTATTCCATAAAATCTTTACTCTTTACCATTATGACTATGCCTTGTTTAAAAGAAAAAGTACCACTTTCTTCAATTATTTCATTACTAACACATAAAGTCGTACCCCAATTAATGTCCACATTTGTTAAAGGATATTTCACACCTGTAATAGTTATTCCAATTACTTCGTGAGAAAAGGGTAAGAAGGAAACATATTTGTAACGATGTTCTTTTGTTAACAAGTGTGTACCAGGCTCTACTAGTTTAACTGAATTTTGAACGTCAATAATCTCTATATCTAATTTATATTTAAACCCTTTTAACAACAGTTGAATGTTCGATAGACCATGATCTAACCTACCTCCTGTTGCACCAAACACAATGATTTTTGAAGGTTTTTGTTCAATTGCCCAATTAAGCGCAAGTTCCAGGTCTGTTTCATCTTTTTCAGCTGGAGACAGCATGAACTCTTTATAAGTAGTATTCAACCACTCCATCTCCACTTTTGAAACTGAATCAAAATCCCCAATTCCTTTGATCGGGATGATGCCCTGATTCAATAAATATAACAATCCTCTATCTACTCCAATCCAAGACACATTTTCGTTGTCATACTCTGGCAAGTTAGGAATCATCGCCAGAGGACCACCCGCTACAATATGTATTTGCATTTTCATCCCTCTTTTTAATTCATATATAACAAAACTTATTGTAAAAATCTTGATGAATCTTTATATACCTCAAGGGAGTTGCCTGAACTTCCTTCTTCTATGGTATTATGAGCGTTACATTTTTTCATTTACTCACCACTAACAATGTACACGTTAAACCATTACATAGCAAAAAAGAGACCGCAGAAGCAGTCTCCATTTACTCAATTTGCTTGCTTAAGTGATTGAATTGCCTGTTGACGGTCTGATTCATTAAAAACCGCTGAACCAGCTACTAGTACTGTTGCACCCGCTTCTGTACATAATCGAGCTGTTTCTGGATTCACACCACCGTCAACTTCTAATTCAACCGATAAATTCCGTTCCTTTATCCATGAAGAGATTTTTCTTAGCTTTGGTAAAGAAGAATGAATGAACTTTTGTCCGCCAAAACCAGGATTTACAGTCATTACTAGCACTAAATCTATATCCTCCAGTATCGGCTCAATCATTTCAGCAGGAGTGGCAGGGTTAAGTACAACCCCAGCCTTAACTCCATTATCCTTGATCATTTGTATCGTCCTGTGCAGGTGAGTACATGCTTCTACATGGACCGAAATAATATCAGCACCAGCTTTTGCGAATTGGGCAATATATTGATCTGGATTACTAATCATTAAATGAACATCTAGAGGAAGTGTAGTAACCGGACGAATAGCCTCCACTATAAGCGGTCCTATTGTGATATTTGGAACAAAGTGCCCATCCATCACATCTACATGAATATAATCTGCCCCAGCTCTTTCAACATCTTTAATTTCTTCGCCTAGTCTTGAAAAATCTGCTGACAATATTGAAGGTGCAATTTTAAACATCTTAATACCTCGGCTTTCGATCTTTTATTTCTTGCAGAAACTCCACATAATCATCATATCGATAATTGGTAATTCCACCGCCCGATAGAGCGTCCTTAACTGCACATTTCGGCTCTGATATGTGGGTACAGCCTCTAAACTTGCAATCTTGTGATAACTCTCTCATTTCGGGAAAACAATCAGACAGTTCGGTTACTTCGATTTCACTAAACTCCAATGAACTGAAACCCGGTGTATCTGCAACCCATCCATTCCCTATTTCAATAAGTTCTACGTGACGAGTTGTATGTTTACCTCGTCCTAAATGAGAGGAGATCTCATTCGTCTTAATTTCCAAATCTGGACGTAGCACTTGTAAAATGGACGATTTGCCCACACCTGATTGTCCGGCAAATACGGAAGTACGTTCTTCAAAAAACGGCAAGAGCATATCTATTGTTTTATTATCATCAGTAGAGGTCAGAAGAACTTCATATCCAATTTGACGATATTCAGCTGCATAGTTTTCAATACTTGCACGAGTTTTTTCATCTACAATATCCATCTTGCTAATACAGATGATTGGTAATATATGCTTTGACTCAATTAAAACGAGGAAACGGTCAAGCAGCAAAGGATTAAAATCAGGTTCTACAGCAGAGAACACTAATATCGCTTGGTCAACATTTGCAATTGGAGGCCGTATCAGATCATTCTTCCGATCGAAGACCTCCATAATATATCCTTCTCGATCATTTTCTGCTTCAAACGAAACAAGATCCCCAACGAGAGGTGTTACTTTATTTTTTCTAAATACGCCTCTTCCGCGACATTGTGTTATTCCATCCTCATTTACTACATAATAAAACCCGCTTAACGCCTTAATAATTTTGCCTTCTGGCATATTTTCACCCCTTGATCAATCATTGCACATCTTTATATAATACGGTTCTTTCAATAATAACATTTCCGTCTCTTTCGACTTTATATGTTGCACTGCCTTCATATGGAATAATCAATTGTATTTGAAAAACTTGATCTTCCGTAATTGTTTTATTTACAACTGGTGTACCCGTCAATTCATTTTCCATATCTTCAACATAGATTCTTACAGTCTGTGGCTTCCCCGCTTCATCCGGCTGATATTGTACCAAAATATCTTGTGTTGAAGTCCTAGGTTTTTCTTCAGGACCTTTAGAAACAACGATTGAAATAGAATCTCCTGCTTTTAACTCTGTGCCTGGGGCAGGTGTTTGCTGTATGATGATATCTTTTTGTGCTTCTTCTGAGTTAATATATTTTGGCTTTTCTAATACAAGTCCCCACTGGGCTACATAGTTCTCAACTTCCCTAATTGTATATCCTACGAGGTTACTCAGTTCAAATGTTGGTGGACCTGTACTTACAAACAAGGTTAGGTCTGTATCCTCCAACACATGCTCTCCTGTTTTTGGGAATTGATCAATAATTTCACCTGCTGGTACTTCAGATGAAGACTGACTTTTAATGATTACCTCTTTGAATTTATCTCCAAGAGAATCTGAGATATCTTCATAGTTTTGTCCAATATAATCCTCAATCTCTGTTTTTTCTTTCCCTTTACTTGTATAAATTGTAATGGAAGATCCTTCTTTCGCAATAACACCTGATTTCGGATTTGTTTTAACAACTTTTCCCTCTTCAATTTCATCATCGAAGACTTCCTTTGGTTCATCAATCTCAAATCCTAATTTATCTAACTCACTGTAAGCCGCTTCATAACTTTTACCTGATACATCAGGAACTGTAACATCACTTGGTAGAAAAAGTGATGGAAACACAGTAAATGCCGCAACTATACCTATCATTAAAAGAATCAATGAAGTAACAACTGTTATGATAATTTTTTTACCCTTTTTCTTTTTAGGCGTTACTTTTCCCTTATCAGGATGGATAATTGTTTCTTCAGCGTTATGTTTCTGCGAAGTCTTTTCATCCTTAATAATGGGGATAGCTTTCGTTTCTTCTCCATCTAATTCAGGTATCTTAAACGGCTGTTCGTTCACTCTACTTGGGTCTAAAGATGTTCGTAAATCTTCTTGCATCGCTTCCACATTATCATAGCGATAAAAGGAGTCTTTCGCCGTTGATTTTAAAATAATATTCTCAATACTTTGTGGAATGTTTGGATTCCACCTTTTTGGTGAAGGCGTCTCGTTTTGCAAATGTTTAATGGCAATGGATACTGCAGATTCACCAAAGAACGGTAATCTACCTGTAATGAGCTCAAACATGACAATTCCAAGTGAGTATATGTCTGACTTTTTAGTCGCCATTCCTCCACGTGCTTGTTCTGGTGATAGATAATGTACAGAACCTAGAAATGAATTTGTTTGGGTAATTGTTGTGGAACTAAGTGCCACCGCTATGCCAAAATCCGTAACTTTAACAACTCCATGTTCATCTATTAATATGTTTTGTGGTTTAATGTCACGGTGTACAATATGGTTTTCATGGGCATGGTTAATGGCTGATGTTAATTGAAGCATTATGTTTACACTTTCTTCATTTGAAAGTGGTCCATTTTTTTGTATGTATTGCTTCAATGTAGATCCATCTATATATTCCATCACGATATAGAGAATTTGTTCATCTTCACCTACATCATAAATACTTACAATGTTTGGATGATTTAGACTAGTTGCAGCTTGTGCTTCTCTATGAAAGCGACGGATGAACTCTTCATCATTTGAAATATCAGGTCTAAGCACTTTAACGGCAACATCTCTCTCTAAGATGATGTCTCTTGCAAGATATACGTTAGCCATACCACCGCCACCGATGGAATCAATAATTTTATATCTGTCGCTTAATCGTTTTCCAATCATTATTGTTCACCACTCTCTTGCTGAACCTTTGGAAATTGTACGATTACAAGGGTGATATTATCCTCTCCACCATTTTCATTTGCCAATGCCACAAGCTTTGTACCTTTTTCTTCTATACTATTTTCAGCTAATAAATGGATATGAATCTCATCTTCTGCTATTTTATTTGATAGACCGTCAGAACATAATAATAAGTATTCAATATCTTCATTTGGAAACGTCTTTATATCTACTTGAACATATGTATCTGTTCCTAGTGCACGCAATATGACATTTTTACGTGGATGATATTCTGCATCCTCTTTACTAATCTGACCTGAACGAACTAGCTCATTAACTAAGGTATGGTCTTCTGTCACCTGGCTGATTTCACTTTCCCGAACCATATAACAACGACTGTCACCGATATGTGCAATCGTAACTGAATCTTGTAAACAGATGGAGAGTACTAATGTAGTCCCCATCCCTTCGCATTCCTCGTTTTGTTTAGAATGGTCGAATACAAGTTGATTGATGATCTTTACATGGTCTTGAAGCCATTTCTCGGCTTCGTCAGGACTTGTAATAGAGTTTGTTTCAGTCCAGTGCTTTTCAAAAAGTGACGTAGCCATAGAGCTTGCTACATCTCCTGCACGATGACCTCCCATACCATCAGCAACCACAGCTAATAATTGACCTGATTTGTTTTTAAATGCTCCACCATTATCTTCGTTATGTTGCCTAACTCTTCCCCTATCAGTAAGAAAAAACGTCTTTATCATATTATTTCGTCTCCTCTTTGCGCTCCTTTGCTCTCAATTGACCGCAAGCAGCATCAATATCGGAACCATGTTCTCTTCGAATTGTTACGTTAATTCCATGCTTCTTTAAGGTGCGTTCAAATTCAAAAATCTGATCTTTTGGTGTACGAACATAATTACGTTCCGGGACATAGTTTACTGGAATTAAGTTAACATGACACTTTATCCCTTTAATTAATGCAGCTAACTCCTCAGCATGCATAACTGAATCATTCTCACCACCAAATAGACCATACTCGAAGCTGACGCGTCTACCGGTTTTCTTAATGTAATAGCGTATTGCCTCCATAAGATCAGGCAGCTTGTAAGCACGATTAATTGGCATGAGCTTACTTCTCAATTCAGTATTAGGTGCATGCAGTGATAATGCGAAGTTAATTTGTAATTGTTCGTCTGCAAATGCATAAATCTTCGGAATGATCCCACTAGTCGAAACTGTAATATGACGTGCACCAATATTTAAAGCTTTATCATGATTAATGATTTTTAAGAAAGAAAGCATATTATCGTAATTATCAAATGGTTCACCTATACCCATTATTACGACATGACTTACTCTTTCTCCTTTTTCATCTAGCGCTTTTTGTACATTTACTACTTGTGCAACAATTTCACCAGCTTCCAAGTTACGCTTTAGTCCACCTAATGTTGATGCACAAAACGTACAACCGATTCTGCACCCTACTTGAGTTGTTACACAAACAGAATTACCGTAATCATGTCTCATTAGTACTGTTTCAATTGAATACCCATCATGAAGCTCAAATAAGAATTTGATTGTACCATCTTTTGATTCTTGCTTGACGATCGTCTTTAACGTGGTAAGAGTAAAAGCTTCTGCAAGCTTTTTCTGTAAGTCTTTCGAAATATTTGTCATCTCCTCAAAAGAAGAGATACGTTTTGAATATAACCATTCAAATATTTGATTTGCTCTAAACTTGGGTTCACCATTTTCTTTTAACCAGGCTTCTAATTCTTCTAGACGTAATGAATAAATCGAAGGGATAATTTCCTTTTTCTCTTGTTTGTTTGCTATTGTTGTTATTTCTCTTTCCACAATTACACCCGCTTTCGTAAACATGCGATGAAAAATCCATCAGTGCCAAAATGATGCGGCAATATTTGAATTTGTCCATCTTTTATTTCTTGTTTAATCTTAACTTTTTCCGGCAGTCGATCTAATAATTCGACATCTAGTTCATAATCAGTATGGTCAATTAAGAACTTTTTCACAACCTCTTCATTTTCTTCTTTGTCCATCGTACAAGTTGAATATACGAGAGTGCCACCTTTTTTCAATAACGGGGCAACTGAGGATAATATGGTAGATTGAATAGTAGATAAGTGATGAATGTCTTGTTCTTTCTTTTGGTATTTGATATCTGGTTTTCTACGAATTACTCCTAGTCCGGAACATGGAGCATCCACTAATATTCTATCAAACGTCTCATTCTCAAATTTTTCTTTTAATTTACGACTATCCATAGCAATCGTCTCTACATTTGAGAGCTGTAATCTACTTACTTGCTCATTAATAAGTTTCACCTTATGTTCATGTAAATCAACTGAAACGACTTTCCCGCTGTTGTTCATAAGTTCTGCGATATGTGTCGTTTTTCCACCAGGTGCTGCGCAGCTATCTAGAACGTAATCATCTGGTTTTGGACTTAATGCTTTCGCTACTAACATCGAGCTTTCATCCTGAACAGTTAGAAAACCTCTTTTATAGTTATCAGATAATGCTAGGTTTCCTTTTTCAACCTTTATTGCATCATCTGCCAGATCGCCGGTACTCGCAATAATTCCTTCTGCCTCGAGTTTTTCCAACAGCTCGTCTTTTGTAGTTTTCGTGATATTCACACGGGCAGTTGATATAGGTGGCTGCAATGTTGATTCACAAAATAATTTTGTTTGCTCAAGTCCATATTGATTGGTCCATCTTTGAACAAGCCATAATGGAAAACTCATCTCAATAGAGAGTCTTTCAACAGGATCTGAAATAGATTCAAAGGATGGTGTTCCTTCCCTTTGGATAGAACGCATGACACCGTTTACCATAGAGGTAATTCCTTTGTGGCCTCGTTTCTTCGCAATTTCAACTGCCTCATAGATAGCCGCATGATCTGGAACCCTAGATAAATAAATCATTTGATAGAGTGTTAAGCGAAGAAGCACTAAAACCCATTCTTGCAGCTTTTGGGGATTTTTTAGAAATGGCTTCATATAGTAATCAAGTGTTAATTTCCTCTGTATTGTTCCATACACGATTTCTGTTAGTAGTCCAATATCTTTTTGAGGAATTTGACTACGCTTAATGGATTGGTTCAGAAGCAGATTGCTGTATGCTTGATTTCGTTCAATTTGAAGGAGGATATCTAAGGCAAGCTCCCTCACATTTTTTATTTTAGTTTGTGTCTTCATGTTCAACTCCTAATTGTGTTCCTACTGCAAGTGTAGACCCCATTCCTCGTAAAAACTGCTCAGCACTCATTTTCGTTTTTCCAGATGGCTGGATTTCAGTTAATTTGATTGCTATGTCGTTTCCTGTACCGACAACAATTCCATCAGTTTCTATATGAAGGATTTGGCCAGGCTTTGCCTTACTAGTAACGCTCAACTTTTCTCCCCACCATACCTTAAGTGGTTGTCCATTTAAAGTGGTGTAGGCAACTGGCCATGGGTGTAAGCCACGAATGTGATTATAGATAACTTCACCGCTTTCGTTCCAATTAATGCGCTCTTGCTCTCTTTTAATGTTATATGCAAACGTTGCCTCTTCTTCAGCTTGCTTGATGGGTGTGATTTCATTGTTAATAAGTTTTGGTATTGTTTCAGATAATAATTCTGAGCCGGCAACACTCAACTTATCGTGTAAGCTTCCTACATGATCATCCTCTAAAATCGGTACCTCTACTTGAGTTAAAATGTCACCTGCATCCAGTTTCTCTACCATATACATAATTGTGACACCTGTTTTCTCTTTCCCTTGTATAATTGAATAATGAATAGGCGCACCTCCGCGCAGCTCTGGCAATAAAGAAGCATGTACATTAATACACCCTAATCTCGGTGCTATCAGTAATGCCTTAGGTAGTATTTGACCAAATGCTGCCGTTACAATTAGATCAGCACCTAAATCTATTACCTTCTGATATTCTTCTTCAAGACGTATTCTTTCTGGTTGAAAAACAGGAATATTATGCTTCAAAGCCTCAACCTTGACTGGTGGTGGGGTTAACACTTTCTTTCTTCCTTTTGGCCGATCGGGCTGTGTGACAACTCCTACAACTTCATAACCATCAGCTAGCAGCCTCTGTAATACCAGAACGGAAAAGTCCGGTGTACCCATAAAGACAACTTTCAACATCTATTCATCCTCCTTACCTTCATCTGTATATAACGATATCGCTTTAGTTGGAAATAGAATTCCATTTAAATGATCCAGTTCATGTTGAATGACACGTGCAAAGAAATCAGTTGCTTCAAACAACATCATTTTTCCCATTTTATCTTGGGCTCTCACCTTTATCATTGAAGATCGTTCAACATCACCAAATAAGCCTGGAAAACTTAGACAGCCCTCAGGACCAATTTGACTTCCTGATTTGTTTATTATAACTGGGTTGATAAGATCAATGATTCTCCCATCATCGTCCTCTACAACTGCAATTTGTTTTCTTATACCTATTTGGGGTGCTGCTAATCCCACACCATCAGATTCAATCATTGTTATATGCATATCTCTTAAAAGACTTCGCAATTCTTTATCAAATACAGTAACCTTCTCACATTCTACTTGAAGAATATCATCAGGAAACATCACTATTTCTCGTTTACCCATGTTGTTTTACCCTCATTTACATCATCATATATGGATTCATATCAACAGTAATCTGCAAATCCTGCCCGATTTCACGTTGATAATGATCAAGAACTTCTCTTAAAACATCCTTTAATCTTGGTTCATCCTTGTATTTTATCATGCATTGATAACGATATCTATTTTTGATCCTTGGTATAGGAGAAGCAGCAGGTCCTAGAACGATAGATTTATTCGATAGATGTGACCTCATATAGGTTGAGATCTTCTCCGTAACTGCTACCACTTTTGTAATTTCAGGATGAGAAACTGTTATTAATGTCATAAAATAAAAAGGTGGATATTGATGTACCTTCCTCATCATCATCTCTTGTGTGTAAAAATCATTATAGTTATGACCACTTGCAAGTTGGATACTATAGTGCTCTGGGGTATACGTCTGAATGACAACTTCCCCAGGAAGATCATGTCTCCCGGCTCTACCACTCACCTGAGTTAGGAGTTGAAATGTCTTCTCACTAGAACGTAGATCAGGGAGATGCAGCATCGTATCCGCAGTAAGCACTCCTACAAGCGTTACTTTTGGAAAGTCTAGACCTTTTGCAATCATTTGTGTACCTAAGAGAATATCAGCTTTTCCTTCACCAAATGCAGTGAGTAGTTTTTCGTGAGATCCCTTTTTACTTGTCGTATCCACATCCATTCGAATGATGCGTGCTTCTGGGAGGAGTTTTCCAATCTCTTCTTCAACTTTTTGGGTACCTGTGCCAAAGAATCGAATGTGCTCACTGTGACAAGATGGACAAGTACTCGGTGCTTTCTCTTCATGACCACAATAATGACATTTCACGAGATTTTGACTTCTATGATACGTTAATGAAATATCACAATCAGAGCAATTCACAACAAATCCACAGTCTCGACACATAATAAAGGTAGAATATCCACGCCTATTTAAAAATAATACTGTCTGTTCACCTTTTGCTAGACGGCTCTGTAGTTTCTCAAATAAAAGTTCCGAAAACATTGATCGGTTACCGGTTCTTAACTCTTCTCTCATATCAACAATGTCTACTTTAGGCATTTCTTTCTCATGCATACGTTTGGCTAGTGTTAATAGGTGATAGACTCCTTTTTTTGCTCTGGCAAAGGATTCTAATGTTGGAGTGGCACTGCCAAGTACAACAGGACACTGATGATATTGACCGCGATAAATGGCTACATCCCTTGCATGGTACCGTGGATTTTCTTCTTGTTTATAACTAGATTCATGCTCTTCATCGATAATAATAATTCCAATATTCTCAAACGGAGCAAAAATTGCAGATCGCGCCCCTACCACAACATTGACTTCTTTACGATAAATTTTTCTCCATTCATCATACTTTTCGCCAACTGAAAGTCCACTATGCAAGACTGCTACACTTGAGCCAAATCTACCTTTAAACCGCTCTACCATTTGAGGAGTTAACGAAATTTCCGGCACTAGCACAATAGCTTGTTGGCCTTTTTTTAATACTTGTTCAATAGATTGTAGATACACTTCTGTTTTACCGCTTCCTGTCACTCCATACAGCAAATAAGTTTCGTGTTGATTAGATTCAATGGAAGAAAGAATGGGTGCAATTGCACTTGATTGTTCTTCTGTCAATGGCAGGGGGCTTGTACGCTTAAATTCTCTATGTGAATAGGGATCTCGGTATATTTCCTTGTTTTTTTCTAGCAGGATACTTTTATCAAGTAACGTTTTAATAGGCGCATCTGTTATCTTTAACTGTTCTTTCAAATCAATACGAGAGATCTCTTTTATATTATTCTTACTAAAGTAGTCAATTACAATCTTTTGCCTTACAGCTTGGGCAGGTAACGTACGAACAAGCTCTGAAGCTTCTTCTTGGGAAATATTCAGGGAAAGCACCCGATGTGTTTTCTTTTTACCTTTTGCCTTTACAACATACTCTACGCCTAAAAAGCCACGTTTCAACTCTTTTTGTATGGCACGAACAAAATCAGGATTTTCCTCAACTTCAGCCCAGTTGATTACTTCATTTTTTTGAAAGAGTGGTTGTAGTATTGGTGATAACTCTGTCAGGAAGTCTTTGTTTATTACTGTAATTTCCTTTTCGTATTTAGCCTTTAATGCTGCCGGTAGCATCGCTTGAAAGGATGAGATTTGATAGCTTAATGTTTGTTCAGTTACCCATTGACCTAGTTGTAGTAATTCTTCATTTAAAATTGGCTCTACATCTAGAATCTTCTGGATAGACTTTAGTTTCTTCACTTCTGTCTTCTCTTCAATACCAATGACAAATCCCTGTAGATTACGTGGACCGAAGGGGACAATGACTCGAATACCCGGTTTGATTAAATCTTGATAATGTTCAGGCACTAAATAATCAAATGGTCGATCCGTTTGCATAGCAGGGACATCAACAATTACTTTGGCAATCAGCATTCCTTTTGTTTCCATAGCCTTTCAACCTCATGTAATAAGTGAAGAGCAACCTCTTTTTTTGGCATCTTCGATAACTGCTCCATCGTCTCATCACGACGAAAAAACGTAACGATGTTCGTATCTGTTTGGAAGCCGGCTCCCTCTTCTGTTATGTTGTTTGCCACAACTAAATCGAGATTTTTAGATAGGAGCTTCTTCTTCGCATATTCTTCTACATTGCCAGTCTCGGCTGCAAAACCAATTAATATTTTCTTTCCCTTCATTGTACCCAGAGTTTTTAATATATCAGTTGTCCGCTCAAATTCAACAGTTAAAGTTCCTTCTTGTTTTTTCATTTTCTCATTATATGAAACTGACGGTCGATAGTCAGCAACTGCTGCTGATTTAATGACAACATCTTGGTCATTAAATTGCTCGATTACCTTTTCATACATTTCCTCGGCAGATTCTACTGAAATGAGCTTTACATTATTTGGAGCAGGTAGATTCGTTGGTCCAGATACGAGAGTCACTGAAGCACCAAGCTTTGCTGCTTGTTCAGCAATGGCATACCCCATTTTTCCTGAGGAAAGATTTGAAAAGAAACGAACAGGGTCAAGTTTTTCACGGGTAGGTCCAGCTGTTACTAACAAATTTAAGCCCTTTAATTGTGCTTTCACTATGAAGAAGTCTTCAATTAGGCTAGTAATCTTCTCTGGATCCTCAAGTCTTCCTTTCCCAACATACCCACAAGCTAAGTAACCTTCAGAAGGTTCGATAAAGCGGTAACCATCGTTATATAATGTCTTAATGTTTCTCTTCACAGCCTGATTTTCATACATATTTACATTCATTGCCGGAGCAATCCATATTGGTGCTTTTGTCGCTAGAATTGTAGTCGTTACCATATCATCAACAATACCGTTTGCAAGCTTACCAATCATATTTGCAGTAGCAGGTGCAACGACTACTAAATCTGCCCAATCGGCTAAATCAATATGAGCAATCTTCGTCGCATCTTTTTCATCAAACGTATCTGTATATACAGGATTTCTTGATAATGCCTGAAATGTTAGTGGAGTGACAAATTCTGTTGCTGACTGTGTCATAATAACTTTTACATTAAAATTAGCTTGCACTAGTTTACTTGTTAACGCAGCCGCCTTATAGACAGCTATTCCCCCGCTAACACAAAGTAGTATATTTTTCTTCAACACCAATTCTCCCCTTTTTATAAAAGCATAAGTGCCAGTTTGATACAAAACGAATGATAGAATAGATTCATTTCTGTTGTATTTGAGTTTGAATGCTAGATACAGAATGTTGATTTATATCGGCCTTTCATATTGAAAAAAACAACCTAAGGATAGGTTGTTATAGTTTTGCTTCTTCTGCCTCTTCTTCTGGAGATTTCGTATCATCTACGCGCACGAGTAGTTCACCAGCTGAAATTTCTTCTAGTGCTTTTCCAACGAATTTATGAGATACAGGCTTATCAATAAGTAGTCCTTCTTTTTCTTGTAATTTACGAGCACGTTTTGCCGCTACCGTTACAAGCTTATATTTCGAATCAACTTTATCCATTAATTTATCAATTGACGGGTATAACATAATTTATTCTACCTCCAGCATTTGTTTATATCGATTAGCAACACGCTCACGCTTACAATGTTCTGCTACTACGATTGAGTTAATTCGTTCACAAGCAAGCTCTACTTTATCATTTTCAACAACATAATCGTATGCATCCATCATCTCTAGTTCTTCTTTTGCAACGGTCATGCGATTGTTAATTAACTCTTCTGATTCAGTACCTCTTGTTTGGATCCTATTTTTCAATTCACTTAAAGATGGTGGTGCTAAGAAAATAAATAAACCTTCTGGAAATGCTTCTCTAACTTGAAGTGCACCTTGAACTTCAATTTCCAGCATCACATCTTTACCAGATTGTAGTGTTTCTTCAACGTAGTCCACTGGTGTACCATAATAATTCCCTACGTATTCTGCCCACTCTAGAAGTTTTTCCCTCTCAATTAAGTCTTCAAACTCCTCACGAGATTTAAAGAAATAATCGACACCATCTACTTCTCCTTCTCGTGGTTTACGGGTAGTCATCGAGATTGAGTAGTGTAAATTTGTATCCTTTTGACTAAATATTTCTTTTCTAACTGTTCCTTTTCCAACACCAGATGGCCCAGATAGAACAATAAGTAACCCTCTTTCTTTCATTAGCTTCAATTCCTACCCTTCATCAGATAAATCATCTTTATTTACAAATCGCTGTGCTACCGTTTCTGGTTGTACAGCAGATAATATAATATGTCCACTGTCGGTAATAATTACGGCTCTCGTTCTGCGTCCATAAGTTGCGTCAATTAACACATTACGGTCGCGAGCTTCTTGAATCGTTCGTTTAATTGGAGCAGATTCAGGACTAACAATAGCAATAATACGATTTGCTGATACAATATTGCCAAATCCTATGTTGATCAGTTTAATACTCATTACGTCCTCCTAAAGTCACAAATCTATTCTATCCTTGTTAGACAAGGAATATAAGCCAATTATTCAATGTTTTGAACCTGTTCTTTAATTTTTTCAATTTTCGCTTTCATGTTAATTACACATTCAGCAATTAAGATATCATTTGCCTTTGAACCAATTGTATTTACTTCACGATTCAATTCCTGTACTAAAAAATCCAGCTTTCTTCCGATTGCTCGTTCAGTACCATGAATGGTATTCGTAAATTGCAGCATATGACTTTTAATTCTTGTTATCTCTTCATTAATGTCAGCACGGTCAGCAAATATAGCCACCTCAGTAAGAATCCTTGCTTCATCGACTATACCTTCTGTGTACTCAGTAATCTTCTTATGAAGTCTTTCACGATATTGCTCAATGACTAGAGGTGCCTGTTTCGAGACCCTTTTACAACATTCTTCTATGTATAGGAGATTAGATTGTATATCTTCCAGAAGTTCTTGACCTTCAAGCTGTCTCATTTCAACCACTTGCTGAATTGTTTCCGACACTGTAATCAATACATTCGCTTGAATATCTTCGTTTTGCTTTTCATGCTCGACAATCTCGAAGAATTCATCACGATAAAACAGACTTTCCACCTTTTCCGGATCTGTTAAATCGTACCGTTCTTTTGCTGTTTGAATTGTATTGTAATATTGATCAAGTAATGACCAGTCTACATGTAATTCTCTAGAAGTTAGTGTTTTTCCTTCTATTGTAATAAACACTTCAATCCGTCCACGTTTCATTTCGTGTAAGATGAGTTTTTTTATCTTTTCCTCAAGGAACATTAGCTGTCTAGGTAATCGAGTCGTCACTTCACAAAATCTATGATTTACACTTTTTATCTCGACTGTAATTCGATAATCTCCATACTGATTTTGAACACGTCCAAATCCAGTCATACTAGCTAGCATCTTATCACATCCTAAATCCTAGTCAATTCATTTTATCACCAAACACAAGAATTATATAGTAAAAAGAAGTAGACACTACATTATTCAAAAAAGACTGAAATTTCAAAACAGATTTTATATATGAAGTGTAACTTTCGTAGCAGCTATATTAGTGTTACATTAACACTATAACCATTTTGTATAAGTTCTTAAATGGGGTGAAACGAATGGATGATGTTAGGAAGTCCATAAAGGATACGT
Source organism: Bacillus sp. BGMRC 2118 (assembly GCA_008364785.1). Classification (GTDB taxonomy): domain Bacteria; phylum Bacillota; class Bacilli; order Bacillales; family SA4; genus Bacillus_BS. Next base: position 195,761 of record VTTJ01000005.1, read on the forward strand.
TGCGAAAATTTTCAATATTCAAAACCCTAACTGAACAAGAACTCGAATCTATTGCCTTAATTTCTACTGTTCGCTGGTACAATCAGAAAATGATGGTCTTCATGCAAGAAGAGGTATTAGACCGAGTTTTCTTCATTCAAACAGGAAAGGTAAAGGTTTATCGAACAGATATCAACGGGAATGAACAAATTATCTCAATTTTAGAAGATGGAGAGATGTTTCCCCATGTCGGTTTTTTTAGAAAAGGTAATTTCCCCGCTCATGCTGAAATTATAGAAAAATCTTCACTCATCGTAGTTCCGATTGAAGATTTTGAAGGAGTGTTATTGAATTCACCAGAGATGTGCATAAAGTTATTTAATGTACTTGGGGAAAAAATAGTGGATCTTCAGAATCGATTAGAAGAGCAAATATTACATAATACGTTTGAACAGATTGTCATGCTTTTATTAAGGCTTTGTAAGACGAACGGGGTCCAAGAAGAGAATGATTATCGCCTTACCACACAGTTTACGAATCGTGAATTTGCAAATATGATTGGAACTTCACGGGAAACGGTGAGCCGAACACTCACTCAATTAAAGAAGGACAGCTTCATTAAAACTGACTCTGAAGGTTATTACTTAATTGATTATGATAAGCTACATAGTGAAATTTTATAAAAAAAGACCTTTTCGTATAGATTGTTGCTTTGCTTGAAAATCTCAGGTAGCCGTATTTTTACCTTAGTATCTAGGAATTGCTATACATAAAGAAAGTTGCTCTTTTCTAATCCAACCTCGTCATTCTTCTATAACTGGTGTACAAAGAGCCTAAAAAAGATGGTAAGGATCCAATCCTTACCATCTTTTTTTGCTACTTTGCTACTAGTTCACTTTTTGTACTTGATAAATCGGATTTTGGACCAAAGAATTCAAAATGGATATTCTCTTCTTTTACACCTAAATTTAGAAGTGTTTCATTTATGGACTTCATAAATGGAATAGGTCCACAGAAGTAAACCTCTGAATCTACTGTTGGAATAATGGACTTCAACCATTCTTGGTTAATGTACCCTTCTTTATCAAAGTTTTTCTCCTGTCGGTCTTTTTCTGTTGGTGCTTCATAACATACAAATGATTGAATTGTTGGTTTTTTGGCTAGTTCAGCTACTTCTTCTCTTAATGCATGGACTTTACTATTTATGGCTGCATGTATAAATGTAACTTCACGTTCAGGCTGTCTCTTAGCCAGTGTATGAAGCATACTCACCACTGGTGTTAAGCCTACACCACCACTTATTAACACGACAGGATTCAACTTTTCTGTATCTAAAACAAAATCTCCAGCAGGTGCACTAATTTGCAATACATCCCCAGCTTTAACTTGTTGATGCAGGTATGTTGATGCGACCCCTGCAGCTTTATCGCCTACTTGATCTTCTCTTTTAACGCTAATTCGATAAAATTGATCATTTGGTGAACATGATAAACTATATTGTCTGATCATTTCATATTGTTCACCTTCAACTTTTAACTTAATGCTAATATACTGACCTGGGATAAACGTTGCAATTGAATGTTGATCTTCTGGTTTTAAATAAAATGAAGTAATGACTTCACTTTCTTGTACTTTACGATCAACGATAAAATTCCTGAATCCTTCCCATCCACCATATTGCCTCTCTGCTTGTTCATACATCTCATTTTCAACAGAGATAAATACATTTGCAATGACTCCATATGCATCTGCCCAGGCCTGAATAATCTCGTCAGTCGCTGCATCTCCTAATACATCCTTTATTGCTTGCAATAGATTCTCTCCCACTATTGGGTAGTGTTCTGCCTTTACTCCTAAGCTTCGATGTTTGTGGGCAATTTGCTTAACAGCTGGTAAGATCATTTCCAATTGATCAACGTGAACAGCTGCTGCATAAACAGCATTCGCCAGAGCAGCTTGTTGTCTTCCTTGCTTTTGATTCACATGATTAAAGATGTTTAGTAGATCTGGATTCTTTGAAAATAAAAGTTCATAGAAGCGAGTTGTAATGGTTGTTCCATACTCCTTCAATACAGGTACAGTAGATTTAATAATTTCAATTGTTTTTTCGTTTAACATTCATATCCCTCCAACAATTTGATGATCGTTATAAGGATACAAAGAAAAAAATTGCCTTGTAGTGATATACATCACTGTAATCGTGACAATTCTGTTACAGGAATTTCATGTGAAAAGGCAGCCAGAATGTGAACTTGGCTGCCTTTACGACAAACATTACTATTCGACAGTAACAGAATCAGTAATATCTTTATAAACGTCTAAACTGCTATCGAAGTTGTCTGGAACCGCACCATACGTAAATACATATGCTTTGTCTTCTATAATAAAGGTACGTTGATTTAATTTAACCGTACCCTGATCAGAATGATTAAGACTAATTGCCTCATTCCATTCAATCCCATTCGACGTAAAGTTTTCTTTACTTAAGTATTCATAGCCTGTGTTAGCAGTAGCAAGCTCAATATATTCATCAAGGCTCATCGTCTGAGGTAGTGTTTCTACTAATACGTTAAAGTTCGTGCCAAGTGCTGCATCTAACATGTATAGTTCCATCGGTAGCCCTTGATCTCCCATATCTAGCTCTTCTGCCGTAGAAGGAATTTGAAAACTAATTTCTTCAAACGTTATTGTCTTAAGGTCACTATCTTCTTCCATTGCTGTCTCATTTGCTTTTGTAGCCTCTGCTGTCGTTTCCTCTGCTTTATTTTCAACTTCCTTTTTACTATTAGTTTCTTCCGCATTACAACCAGCTAATGCAAATACACCTGCAATCATACAAAATAGTAAACTAAGTAACTTGTTTTTCATGACATCAATTCTCCTTCAAATTAATTGTACTTCCCTAAAGAAAGTATACCTTCCTTAGTCCCTAAAATGGTGAAGACCTTACTAACAATTTTCAAACTCTTTGTCATATATACTTAAAGATTCAAATGATATTCCGGAAAAAATTTTCCTTATCAAGTGTACAAGAACTCTTCAAAGCATAAGTCCCCATTAATATCCATTGAAAATTTTACCAAACAACACAAGGATATATAACCGGCCTAAAGTCTCAATGAACCAACTCTAATTATAGTCCGATATTACTATTAAACCATAAAAAAAGCACTAGTTTCCTAGTGCTTGATTTTATTACTTTTCTCTTTTTCTTGTTAAAAGAGATCCTGCTAACATAAATGTTGGAATTGCTGATAGTCCTAGTATTAATAGCCAATCTCTTAAGGCAATTGCGGTAGTATGGAAAATCGGCTGTAATGGTGGATAGTAGATTACGACTAACATAAGTAATATGGAAGAAAGAACTGCGAATACTAGGTACTTATTTTCAAATGGATTACGATGGAATACAGATCTTTCACTACGGCAGTCAAAGACATGTATTAATTGAGCCATCACTAGTGTAGCGAATGCTATTGTTTGGGCATACATTAAGTCATCCGGCTGTCTGTCATAAACGATCATAAAGGCAGCCAAGGTTACAATACCTATTAAAAATCCACGACTGATTATTTTCCATCCAAGCTTTCTAGCAAATACACCTTCCTTTGGACTTCTCGGAGATCTCTTCATTACGTCACTTTCCGCTTGATCAAGTCCTAACGCCATTGCGGGTAGACCGTCAGTTACTAAGTTGACCCACAGTATTTGGATTGGAACTAAAGGTAATGGAAGAGCCAGAAGCATTGCAAATAACATGACTAAAATCTCTCCAACATTCGAAGCTAGCAAATACCTGATAAACTTACGAATATTTTCGTATATGTTTCTACCTTCTTTAATTGCTGCTTTTATTGTGGCGAAATTATCATCTAGTAACACAAGAGATGATGCTTCTTTTGCAACGTCTGTTCCTGTAATTCCCATTGCAATTCCGATATCTGAAGCCTTAATAGCTGGAGCATCATTGACACCGTCACCTGTCATTGCCACAATATGTCCATTTTTTTGCAGGGCTTTAACAATCTTCAATTTATGCTCTGGAGAAACACGTGCAAATACATATACGTCGTCAACGATACTTTCAAGTTCTTCGTCTGTCATGTCTGAGAGTTCACTACCTTGAACGACCTTCCCGTTCTCAGGCAAGATATCTAACTGTTTGGCAATTGCCTTTGCTGTTACGATATGATCTCCAGTAATCATAACTGTTTTAATGCCTGCCTCACGACATTCAATAACTGCCTGCTTCACTTCAGGTCTTGGCGGGTCAATCATTCCTTGAAGACCTATGAAGATCAAATTATTCTCAGCATCTGCTTCACTATATACTGTTTGCGAAGGACCTAATGCTTTAAATGCAATCGCAATTGTACGCAGTGCTTGTTTACCTAAATCCTCTATTGCACCTTCTACTTCTTCTTTTAAACGACTTGATAAGAATTGTTGTTTATGATCCCATAAAATGGACTCACTATTTTGAATCAATACATCTGGTGCACCCTTTGTTACGACAAACCGCTTTCCATTTGTATCTCTTACGACGACAGACATCATTTTACGACTTGAGTCAAATGGAAACTCTTTTTCAACAATAAATTGTTCTTCTAATAACTTCCTTGTCATTCCTGCCTTCATCGCTGATACAACAAGGGCACCTTCTGTTGGATCTCCATCTAAAATAAACTCAGATTTTTTTTGTTTAAGCTCTGCATTGTTACAAAGTAAGCCGAATGTTAAAAGTTGCTGTAACGATTTTACCTCTGTAGGATGAACATCCTTTTCTCCTTCATAAAAACGACCAGATGGTTCGTAACCTGTTCCACTTACATTCCATGTTGTGCCACCTGACCAAAGATGGGTAACGGTCATTTTGTTTTGTGTCATCGTTCCAGTTTTATCCGAACAAATGACAGAAGCACATCCTAATGTTTCAACTGCTGGAAGTTTACGAACTATCGCATTGTTTTTAATCATTCGTTGTACACCTAAGGAAAGTGCCACTGTTACAATTGCCGGCAAGCCTTCTGGAATTGCTGCAACAGCAAGAGAAACTCCAGCTAAGAACATACTGTAAACGTCATGTCCTTGCAACACACCAAGAACAACCACGATAAATGTTAGAGCCAATGCCACTGTAATTAGTATCTTCCCTAACTGCTCCAGTTTTCTTTGAAGAGGTGTGATCATTGTTTCAGCTGACTGAAGCAAATCTGCAATTTGCCCCATTGCTGTTTTCATGCCCGTTGCCACAACTACCCCAACACCTGATCCTCTTGTGACTAAAGTGCCCATAAACGCCATATTCTCTTGGTCACCTAGACCAATGTTCGTTCCTCCAATTGGCTCTGTTCGTTTTTGAACAGGTACTGATTCACCTGTTAACGCAGATTCTTCAATTTCTAAGCTACTAGATTGAAGAACACGAAGATCTGCACTAATTCTGTCACCACTTGAAAATTTCAGCACATCTCCGATTACAAGTTCTTTTGAAGGAATTTTCATCCATGTTCCTTCGCGTAACGCCATCACTTGTGGGGCAGATAATTCTTTTAGCGCCTGTAAGGATTTTTCAGCCTTTCGTTCTTGGAAGAAGCCGAGGAAGGCATTAATGATGACAATCGCAATGATGGCAATGGCATCGATATATTCACCAAGCAGCCCTGAAACAAGTGTAGCAGCAAGTAAAACAAGTACCATGAAATCTTTAAACTGTTCTAAAAATAAAAGGAGCATGTTTGGTTTTTCGGCTTCTTCAAGCTCGTTGTAACCGAACTTTTCAATTCGACTCTTTACCTCCTTACTCGTTAATCCTTGGTCATAATCTGTGTTGACATGCCTTTCAACATCTTCTGATTTCATCTCATACCACTTCATATTTGCATTCTCACACCTTTTCTTCTGAATAATCAAGACGCATGATTGTCCTCTCTCAAGGAAATCTTATTCAGACAAGTTATAAAAAATGCTATACTTATGATAATTGTTACTTTCATGAGGACTTATATTATTAGGAAAAAACATTGTTATTGTTTTGAAAGGATGTCAAACATGTCATTTGATGGAATTGTCACAAGGTCAATCACCAGAGAACTAAAAGCAAAACTAACTGGTGGTAGAATATCAAAGATTTACCAACCTTATAAACAGGAACTTTTACTACATATACGAGCAAACGGTCAAGCCTATAAACTATTAATTTCTGCTAATCCATCTTATTCAAGGGTTCACTTAACGAATGAGGCTTATGATAATCCTGCAGAGCCACCTATGTTTTGCATGCTGCTTAGAAAGCATCTTGAAGGAAATGTCATTACATCTATTGAACAATCACAAATGGAACGAATTATTTCAATTGAGACTCGTGGTAGAAATGAACTAGGTGATGAAACAACAAAAACACTCATTATAGAGATTATGGGTAAGCATAGTAACATCATTCTCGTTGATCAAGAACGAAATATCATACTAGACTGTATTAAACATATATCGCCTGCTGTTAATCGTCATCGAACACTTTTACCAGGTTACGATTATGTGAGCCCACCAACTCAAGATAAAGTAAATCCACTTGAATCAGATGAAGAGACATTTTTGCGTAAAATTGACTTTAACGCAGGGAAAATCAGTCAACAAATTGTCTCCATTTACAGTGGAATTTCTCCTTTATTTGCAAATGAAGTTATTTTTATTGCAGGAATATCTGGAAAACAAAAGCTAGCAAGTACGTTTACTAGTTTAGTTACCAAAGTGATAAACGAAGAATATGAACCGATGATGGTCTCAACAAAGGAGAAGGATTTCTTCTACGTATTACCACTTACACATAAGGCTGGAGAAGTAAAACAGTTCTCCACACCTAGTGAGATGTTAGATCGATTTTATTACGGAAAAGCCGAACGTGATCGTGTTAAACAACAAGGAAATGACTTGGAACGATTTATCCGAAATGAAAAAGAGAAAAACGAAAAGAAAATTAAAAAGCTTGAGAGAACATTAGTAGATGCCAAAAAAGCAGAAGAATTGCAGCTGTTTGGAGAACTACTTACAGCAAATATGCATCTAATTAAAAAGGGCGATACTTCTACCACCGTGTTAAATTATTACGAAGAAAATAACGAGATGATCACTCTTTCTCTAGACCCTTTAAAAACACCTTCAGAGAATGCACAAAGTTACTTTACTAAATATCAAAAGGCAAAGAAATCAGTATCGTTTGTTTTAGAGCAGATTGAATTGGCAAAGGACGAAGTCTACTACTTCGAATCGTTGCTTCAGCAAATGGAGACTGCTTCACCTAAAGACCTTCAAGAAATACGCGAAGAATTGCAAGAAGAAGGATATATGAAAGCACGACAAACGAAAGGCAATAAAAAAAATAAGCCGACTAAACCGAGTCTGGAAGAGTACAGATCTACTTCTGGAAAAACAATATTAGTAGGGAAGAACAATAAACAAAACGAATACTTAACAAATAAACTCGCACACCGAGAGGAACTATGGTTTCATACAAAAGATATACCTGGATCACATGTGGTGATACGAAGTCATGAACCTGATGATCAAACGATAATAGAAGCAGCAACGTTAGCCGCCTATTTTAGTAAAGCAAGAAACTCAAGCTCTGTTCCTGTTGATTACACTAAAATAAAACATGTGAAGAAGCCAAATGGGTCAAAGCCAGGGTTTGTTATTTATGACAATCAACAAACGCTTTACGTTACGCCAAGTGAAGATATTGTGTTGAAATTAAAGAAATAAACAAAAAAGGAAATGATCTTGTAGCTTACTACAAGATCATTTCCTTTTTCTATTTTGTTGTTTTCAGAGAGACTAAGAGGAGTACCACGATAACCTCACTAGCAAGGCTTACAAAAATGACCCTTTTTTTAGTTCATTCTCTTCTTAACAAGGTATATAACATACATAATCAGTCCCACCGCACCTATAAACCAAAAGACAGTACTTATTATAATTTCTGCAACGAGATGACCCGTCGGATAGTTTAGAAACAATATATATGTAACAGTATAAACAATAATCCCTACTAGATATAAGGTAAAAGCGATCTTTCCGAATCTTGTAGTTGGTTTCAAAAATTCTAGTATCTTTTGCATGTTAACCTCGGTTCTACAACTTATTTTTATATCTTCTAAAACACATTCTATCATTATTATTCAGGATATTCATCTATTCCTTGGTAATAATAATTCACCTCTACTTTTACCCTAATCCAATCTCTATCTCAGGATATACAGAAATGTTACCAATATACAAAACAGACATAAACGAATTAATAACAAGATAATTAACAAATTACACTTCTCAATTACCTACATTCCAGGAATACATAAAAAAAAGGATTGGAAACTCCAATCCTAGCAATAATCTTACTTATCGTGCGTTAGTTGTGATCCAATTTTCATTCTCTGGATTTTGTCTCCATTGCTCAAGCTTTACTAGATCCTCAGATGAAATTGAACCCTCCCTTGAAGCAACTCTCGCTAAAGATGTGAATGTCGTAATAGCATGGGCTTTGATTCCAACATCCTCTAGCGCCATTTTAGAAGCTGCTAATTCATAAGTGAATATGGCTGCAATTCCCAGAACCTCACACCCTGCTTCTCTTAATGCTTTTACAGAAATGATTGAACTACCTCCTGTTGAGATTAAATCCTCAATAACAACAACTTTTTGACCAGGTTTGAAGGCACCTTCCACTTGTTTTCCTTTCCCATGTCCTTTTGCCTTTCCGCGAACATAACACATTGGTAAATTCAGTTTTTCACTTATCCATGCTGCTGGTGCAATCCCACCAGTTGCGGTTCCAGCAATAAGTTCAACATCAGGAAAGTGCTTTTTAATAATATCTTCTAGACCTTGAGCAATATCTTTACGCACATGAGGGTATGACATCGTTAGCCTGTTATCACAGTAAATAGGTGACTTAATACCAGATGACCAGGTGAATGGTTCCTGTACCTGAAGGGCAACTGCCCCAATCTCTAATAAGTGCTTTGCAACTTTCTCTCTCATACTGTTATCCCCCCCATTGTATTTTCATTGATTCATATTTTTCTACTGGATTCATTGCCTTTGTTATACTTCTTCCTACGACAATCATACTAGAACCTGCTTGATTTGCTTGAAGAGGAGTTGCTATTCGCGTTTGGTCATTTGCAGCATCATCTTGATTGCGTATACCTGGTGTAATCGTTAAAAACTGTTCGCCACAAACCTCTCTAATCATCGGCACTTCCCATACAGAACAAACCACTCCATCTAAGCCAGCTAGTCTCGTCAGTGTTGCATACGATTTAACTGACTCTTCTAGAGATAGTGGAATGAGTAATTCATGATGTAACATCTCTTCTGACGTACTCGTTAATTGCGTCACAGCGATTAACTTAGCTCTCTCACTACCAAAAGGTGTGCCTGCTTCAAGTCCTTCAAGTGCAGCCTCCATCATTCTTCTTCCACCAGCTGCGTGTACATTTACAAGATCAACACCAAGGGAAGCGATACTTTTCATTCCTAGCATGACAGTAGTTGGAATGTCATGAAGTTTTAAATCGAGGAATACTTGATGCCCCTTACTCTTTAAGAAATGAATGACTTCAGGTCCCTCTTTATAAAATAGCTCCATCCCTACTTTGACAAATAGAGACTTTGAACCAAACTGTTGTAAAAATGCTTTTACTTCTTGTAGGGTAGTAAAATCTAACGCGATGATAAGAGTACGTTGTTGCATTTATTATTCCAGCTCCTTCCGACACATTCAGAAATATGATCAAATCCTAATTCTTCTAATAGAATGGGAAGTTCATCAATGATTGTAGGACACACTAGTGGATCTACAAAATTAGCGGTTCCAACAGCTACACTACTAGCACCTGCATACAAAAACTCAATCACATCTTCAGCAGACTGTACACCACCCATTCCAATAATCGGAATGGACACAACTTGACTCACTTCATAAATCATTCGAATGGCAACTGGCTTGATGGCTGGACCGGAGAGACCACCTGTTTTATTTGCTAAGATGGGTTTCCCAGTTTTCAAATCTAATCTCATACCGAGTAATGTGTTAATCATTGTTAAACCGTCTGCTCCTGCATTTTCAACAGCCTTCGCCATTTCCACAATGTTTGAAACATTAGGCGAGAGTTTAACATACACAGGCACTTCAGATACTTCTTTTACTTTTCTCGTTACTTCAGCAGCCACTTCAGGAATCGTTCCAAATGCAATTCCTCCTGTTTTCACATTGGGACAAGAAATATTTAATTCTAGTGCATGAACATTTTTTACCTTTGATATTTCAGTGGCTACCATTACGTAATCTTCAATAACAGACCCCGCAATGTTTGCAATGATTGGTGTTTCGAACTGTTCAAGCCAAGGTAATTCTTCGTCCATCACCTTTTCAAGGCCAGGATTTTGTAAGCCAATTGCATTTAGCATTCCTGATGAAGTCTCTGCTACTCGGGGTGTAGGATTTCCGAACCTAGGTTCAACAGTTGTTGCCTTAATCATGATTGCACCAAGCACGTTTAAGTCATATAGAGAGGCGTACTCCTTACCGAATCCAAAACAACCTGATGCAGGCATGATTGGATTTTTTAAGGACAACCCTGGAAGTTCGACTGATAATGTATTCATATAACCACCTCTCCAATTTTGAAAACCGGCCCGTCTGTACATACCTTTTTATAAGCATATCCTGTATCATCGTTTGGCACTTTGCACACACAAGCAAAACAAGCTCCAATTCCACAGCCCATTCTCTCTTCTAATGATAGATATACATTTTGTTTCGGATATCTCGATTCTAATGCACGAAGCATTGGATTCGGTCCACAAGCGTATAGAGTATCAAAGGTGATGCTCTTGTCTGTTATTACATCTGTGACAAATCCTTTTATTCCATACGTTCCATCCACGGTTGCTACATACGTATCACCTAGTTGATGAAACTTGGATTCATAGAAAACTTGCTCAGCTGATTGAAACCCTAAAATGTGAATAACGTTTACTCCACTATTTACAAGTTGTTTGGATAGTTCATACAGTGGAGGGACTCCAATCCCCCCACCTACTAATAATGCAGTTTCTTGTACGTTCGTTTCATGTACTGGAAAACCATTTCCCAGTGGCCCGAGAACATGGACTTTGTCACCGATTCTTTTTTCAGATAACAGCTTTGTACCAGTTCCTTCTGCTCTAAAAATAATCGTAAATTGTGACTGACTATGATTAATTGAACAAATGCTTATCGGTCTTCTAAGTAAAGGCTCAATGCCTTTTGATAGTTTAATATGAACAAATTGTCCAGGTTCGTTCATACTTTGAACTAGCTCTCCTTGTACGGTTAACTCGAATATGTTTGTTGCTATTTTCTTATTAGAAGTGATGGTCATCCACTCCATGTTGATCATAAAACAACCACCTCTTTAGCCTTCTTTACAGGTAACATGGATTCAGTATGGAACGTCATTGACTCTAAAACTCGTAATATAGCATAAGCTGTATCCAAAGAGGTAAGACATGCAACACCATTTTCAACTGATTCACGGCGAATTCTAAAGCCATCTCTTGCTGGACGCTTTCCTTTCGTTAAGGTGTTAATAACAAATTGTGCCTCTCCTTTTCGAATCACATCTAGTAAGTTTGGTGTTTCAGTTCCAATTTTATTGACTACAGTTACAGGAATGTTGTACTCACTAATAAATGCTGCTGTTCCTTCAGTCGCCATAATGTTATAGCCAATTTGATGGAACCTCTTTGCAATGATTAATGCTTCTTCCTTATCTTTATCAGCAACTGTCAATAAGACAGATCCATACATAGGGACTGAAATTCCAGATGCGACTAAACCTTTATACAATGCTTTTTCTAACGTTACATCTTTTCCCATTACTTCCCCAGTAGATTTCATCTCAGGTCCTAATGTTATATCTACTCGTCTTAGTTTTGCGAATGAGAAGACTGGAACCTTTACATACACCCCTTCGCTTTCAGGATGATAGCCTGTTTCATAACCTAATTGCTTTAGCGACGTTCCAAGTATTGATTTTGTAGCAAGATTCGCCATCGGTACTCCCGTAATTTTACTTAAAAAAGGTACGGTACGACTGGATCTTGGGTTTACTTCTAGGACAAACACTTCGTTTTTGGATATGACGAATTGAATGTTTAATAGTCCGATAATATGTAAACCTTTAGCTAGTGAAACTGTATAGTCAATAATTTGTTGCTTTAAATTTTCAGCTAAACTTTGAGGAGGATATACAGCAATGGAATCCCCTGAGTGTACACCAGCTCTTTCAATATGCTCCATAATACCTGGTATATAAACCGTTTCTCCGTCTGATATGGCATCGACTTCTATTTCTTTACCGGTTAAATAACGGTCTATTAATACTGGATGCTCCGGATTAATTTTCACAGCATTTTCCATGTAATGAAGTAACTCTTCTTCGTGATAAACGATTTCCATCGCTCTTCCGCCTAATACATATGACGGACGAACGAGAACTGGATAACCAATTCTATCTGCTACTTTAACTGCTTCCTCAACTGATGTAGCAGTTTTCCCTTCAGGTTGTGGAATTCCTAACATGGTTAAGGTGTTTTCAAACTTATCACGATTTTCTGCACGATCTAAATCCTCAAGTGACGTTCCAAGAATTTTTACACCTTTTTCAGCTAAGCCTGCTGCTAAGTTAATCGCGGTTTGACCACCGAATTGAACAATCACACCTATTGGATTTTCACGTTCAATGACATGCATAACATCTTCAACTGTTAAAGGTTCGAAGTATAGCTTATCTGATGTACTAAAGTCTGTTGATACTGTCTCTGGATTATTGTTAATGATAATTGCTTCATAGCCCGCTTCCTTTATCGCCCATACCGAGTGAACAGTTGCATAGTCGAACTCGATTCCTTGACCAATTCTTATAGGACCAGAACCTAAAACTAGTACACTTGGCTTTTCTGTTAGAATTGATTCATTTTCATCCTCATAAGTACCGTAGTAGTATGGCGTGGAAGATTCAAATTCCGCTGCACACGTATCTACCATTTTGTACACAGGCATTAGTCCATTTTGTTTACGAAGTTCGTATACTTCTGTTTCCTTCATATTCCATAGCTTGGCTATTGTATTATCTGCAAAGCCTCTTTTCTTTGCTTGTGTTAGTACTTCTACATTCAATTTATTTTCTTTTAGTTCATTTTCAAGCAAGATAATGTTCCAAAACTTTTGCAGGAAAAAGACATCAATCTTACTCCAGTCAAAAACTTGCTCAATTGTAATTCCTCTTCTAAATGCTTCTGCGATGACAAACAATCGTTCATCATCAGCTTTTGTAATTCGTTTTTGCAAATCTTCATGTGTTAAGCTTTTCATGTAATCTTGCTCAATATGATATACACCCGCTTCTAGTGAGCGAACGGCTTTTAACAAGGACTCCTCTAATGTTCTTCCAATGGCCATCACTTCTCCTGTTGCTTTCATTTGAGTACCTAATTTGCGATTTGCAGACTCAAATTTATCAAATGGCCATCTTGGAATTTTTGAAACAACATAGTCGAGTGCTGGTTCAAAGCATGCATATGTTTTACCAGTCACAGGGTTAATCATTTCATCTAGCGTAAGACCTACGGCAATTTTTGCAGCTAGCTTCGCAATTGGATATCCTGTCGCTTTTGAAGCAAGTGCTGATGAACGGCTTACTCTAGGATTTACCTCAATTACATAATATTGAAAACTGTTTGGATCTAATGCTAGTTGTACATTACATCCACCTTCAATTTTAAGTGCACGTATGATCTTTAGAGATGCATTACGTAGTAGCTGGTATTCTCGATCGCTTAATGTTTGGCTTGGTGCCACTACAATAGAATCTCCTGTATGTATTCCAACAGGATCGATATTCTCCATATTACAAACGACAATGGCATGATCTGAGCTGTCACGCATTACTTCATATTCAATTTCCTTGAAACCAGCGATACTCTTCTCTAGCAAACATTGGTTGACAGGGCTGCTCTTTAATCCACCCAATACAATTTCCTGTAATTCTTCTTCATTTTCACAAATTCCTCCACCAGTTCCACCTAACGTATAGGCAGGGCGAACAATTACGGGATAACCTACTTTGTCAACAAAGTCATAAGCTTCCTCTAATGTATGGATAATTTCACTTTCTGGTACAGGCTGATCTAATTCATGCATGAGTTGTCTAAACAAATCTCGGTCTTCTGCTTGTTTAATAGCTGAAAGTTTTGTTCCTAAGATTTCTACTCCACATTCATCTAATACTCCAGATTCTGAAAGTTCAACCGCAAGATTTAAACCAGTTTGACCACCTAACGTAGGTAAGAGTGCATCAGGACGTTCTTTACGAATAATTCTACTAACAAATTCTACAGTTAATGGTTCAATGTACACCTTATCTGCCATTTCTGTATCTGTCATGATTGTTGCGGGGTTAGAGTTTACAAGAATAACATTATATCCTTCTTCTTTTAATGCTTGACAAGCTTGGGTTCCAGCATAATCAAATTCTGCTGCCTGACCAATAATAATAGGACCTGAGCCAATTACCAGTATTGTTTTTATATCTTGACGTTTAGGCATTTGTTAGAACCCCTTCCTTTTTGCTTTTTTCAATCATGTTCAAAAACTCATCAAATAGCTCCCCTGCATCCTCTGGTCCAGGTGATGCCTCAGGATGGTATTGTACTGTAAATGCTGGATAATCAAGATGACGTAATCCTTCAACTGTTCCATCGTTCAGTGCCACATGAGTCACCTCTAGTCTTGTTCCTTTAAGAGATGCTTCCTCAACTGTGTATCCATGATTTTGTGAGGTGATGGCAACTTTGCCAGTTCCAAGGTGTTTTACCGGGTGATTTGATCCACGGTGGCCGAACTTCATTTTTTCCGTGTTTGCACCACAAGCTAACGCGAACAATTGGTGACCTAAGCAAATTCCGAAAACAGGAACCTTCCCTAACACATCTGAAATCATGTCAATTGCTTCAGGTACATCTTTTGGATCTCCCGGTCCGTTGGAAAGCATAATTCCGTCAGGATTTAACTGAAGGACTTCCTTTGCTGTTGTATTATAAGGAACAACAATCACATCACAGTCACGGTTATTCAGCTCTCGCAAGATTCCGTGTTTCATCCCAAAGTCGACAAGAACAACACGATTGCCTCTTCCTGGACTTGGGTATGGATCCTTTGTTGATACTTGACTAACTTGATTGATCGGCAAGCTATTTGATTTTAATTGATCAATCACTTCCTCTGAATTCATATCGATACTACAAATTGCCCCTTTTAACGTTCCGTGCTGACGAATAATTCTTGTTAATTTTCTTGTATCAATACCCGCTAAGCCAGGGATATCTTTTTCTTTAAAATATTCATTCAGTGTGAACTGACTTCTCCAGTTTGATGGAATCTCACATACTTCTTTTACAATAAATCCAGAGATTGCTGGCTGGATAGACTCAAAATCATCACGATTAATTCCATAGTTACCAATTAGTGGGTACGTTAAGGTAACAATCTGCCCACAATAAGATGGATCCGATAAAATCTCTTGATATCCAGTCATTCCTGTATTAAATACAACTTCACCTATTGAATCTCTTAAACTACCAAAGCCTTCTCCAATAAAAACAGTACCGTCCTCTAAAATCAGTTGTCTTTTCATACTGTAGCACTCTCCTTTTTCCATACAACATTTCCTGAAACGATTGTCATTACCGGCCAACCCTTACAATTTAGCCCTGTAAATGGAGTGTTTTTTCCTTTAGATACAAAATGTTTAGGGTCTATTTTCTTTTCTGAATGTAAATCAATGACTGTTAAATCTGCCTCATAACCAATTTCTAGTCTTCCAAATGGTAATCGAAAAGCTTTTGCTGGTTTAATTGTCAGAAAGTCAATTAGTTGTTTTAAGGTTGATTTCTTTTTCTGTACAAAGTATGTGTATAGAAGTGGAAAAGCTGTTTCTAATCCTACAATTCCAAACGGCGCGAGCTGCATACCTTCTGCTTTTTCTTCTATTGAATGGGGTGCGTGATCAGTTGCAATAAAATCGATCGTTCCATCAAGTAAACCGTCAATTAATGCTTGCCTGTCTTCTTTCGAACGCAATGGTGGATTCATTTTGAAGTTAGGATCTAATCCTGGAATATCATCTTCACATAGCAAGAGATGGTGTGGTGTAACTTCTGCTGTAACTTGGATTCCAGCTTTCTTCGCATCTCTAATAACACGAACTGATTCTTTTGTACTTACATGACATACATGGTAGTGTACACCTGCAGCTTCTGCTAATAGGACATCCCTGGCAATTTGGACACTTTCACAGATTGATGGGATACCATTTATGTTATGTTTAAGTGAAAAGTCACCTTCATGCACTGAGCCTTTATTAATAAGTGTATTGTCTTCACAATGTGCAACAATTGTCATTCCAATTGCTGCTGCTTGTTTCATTGCATCATACATAACTGCGGCAGATTGAACACCTACTCCGTCATCCGTAAATGCAAAGGCTCCTGCTTCTTTTAAACCTTCAAGATTTGTAATTGTTTCTCCTAGCTGGCGTATTGTAATGGATCCATATGGAAGAACACGTACATGTGCTGTTTCGTTAATTCGTGTTTGTAACCATTCCATTTGTTCCTTTGTATCTGGAACTGGCCTTGTATTCGGCATTGCCGCAATTGTTGTAAATCCACCTTTTGCTGCTGCTAACGAACCTGTTTCAATCGTTTCCTTGTGTTCCCCACCCGGCTCTCGTAAGTGAACATGTAAATCTACTAAACCTGGGATTAAAAGGTTGTTATCTAAATCTATGATTTCTTCTATACCTGTTGGTTGAATGTTGTTACGAATCTCTGAAATGATTCCATCCTTGATTTTCACATCAATTGCTTCCATTTCTCCTTGTTCGTTAACCATCAAACCGTTTTTTAGTATTGTCGTCATCTTTTTCTCCCCTTTAGCTTAATAATGCTCTCTTAAGTACAGCCATTCTAACAAAAACACCATTTCTCATTTGAGTGAAAATTCTAGAACGTTCACACTCTACTAAGCTATCTGCAATTTCAACATTTCGGTTTACTGGTGCTGGATGCATAATGATGCTACCTGGCTTCATCTTCTTTTCTCTCTCTACTGTTAATCCATACATAAGATGATACTCCAAGGAAGTAAGACCCATTGTATCTGCATGTCGTTCATGCTGAATTCTGAGTAGCATGACAACATCTGCTTTTTGTATGGCGTCATCTAGTTCAACATAAGAGCCAAAAGAATTACCTGTATCCTGCCATTGTTTCGGACTAGAGAAGCTGACATTCGCCCCTAATCGTGTAAGGGCCTCTGCATTTGACCTAGCCACTCGGCTATGTACGATATCTCCAACAATGACAACATTCAATCCTTCAAATCTTCCAAATTCCTGTTGAATGGTATATAAATCGAGAAGAGATTGAGTTGGGTGATGGCCACAACCATCTCCAGCATTTAATATTGGTATGTTTATGTATGGCAAAAGATCTTTGAAGTATTCATCTTGGCTATGTCTGATTACTAATGCATTTACTCCAAGAGATTCGAGAGTTTTGACGGTATCGTAAAGTGTCTCACCTTTCTGGACACTGGATTGATCTGCCTCAAAGTTTATAACCTGCAGACCTAGTTTCTTTTCAGCAACTTCAAAGCTTACTTTTGTTCGAGTGCTATTTTCAAAAAATAAATTCGCAACAAACTTATCCCTTTCAGCAATCCATTTTTCACCTTGTTCAAATCTTTTCGCTTGCTCTAGAAGTTCGTGGATCTCAAAAACGGATAAATCACTCATCTTTACTAAATGATTTACTGTAACTTTTCCACTTTGACTTAGTAGTTTTTCCATCAGTTTAGCCCCTCCATCCTCGCAGTTGCCTAGAAATTCTAATAAAAAACACCCTTTCTATATTGAAAGGGTGTGATTAAGAAAGAAGACTTGAATATCAATAGTCCTCTCCCTTTAGCACCCTTCTAAGCCTCTCTGGACCTGTTTAAAAGGTGAATCTCTTATGCAGATTTTTTCCCAACGTTGTACATATCACCTGCTACTTCTTCTCTACCAGGTAAGACCACATTTAGGATAATCCCTAGAATTGCCGCCAGTGCCATACCGTGTAGTTCAAAATTAGTTGAGAATTTAAGCATTGCTCCTCCGACTCCAATGACAAGGATGACTGAGGATACGATTAAGTTACGGTTGATCGCCAGGTCCACTTTTGAATCAATCATCATGCGTAATCCAGATGATGCGATAATACCGAACAGAAGGATCGATACCCCACCCATTACAGGTGTAGGAATTGTGCTTATTAGTGCGCTAATTTTTCCGATAAATCCAAACGCAATGGCAAGAAAAGCAGCCCCTGCGATAACGAACACACTGTATACTTTTGTAATAGCCAGTACTCCTATATTTTCACCATATGTTGTGTTTGGTGGTCCACCGATAAGTGATGCAATAATTGTAGCGACTCCATCACCCATGATTGAACGATGCAGACCTGGCTTTTGAATTAAATCACGCTCTACAACTTTACTTAATACCATTTGGTGACCGATATGTTCTGATAAAGTAACGATTGCAACAGGAACCATTAAGGCAACAATCGTCCATGAAAAATCAACTCCTGTATAAAACGTTACGAACTCTGGAACTTGCAACCATTTTGCATCAACTACTGGAGTAAAATTAACAAGTCCTACAAATAGTGAGTAAATGTAACCACCAACGATTCCTAATAGTACAGGAATTAAGCTTAGAAAACCTTTCTTCAAGAAAACCGAGAAACCAATTACTAGTAAAAGTGTTACAAGAGCTGCTGAGAAATGTAATAGGCTGTACGTAGTTGGATCACCTGGGTTTTCTAACATTGCCATGTTAACTGCTGTACCTGCTAGACCTAGTCCAATTACAATGATGATGGGACCCACAACAACAGGTGGTAATAATCTCATTAACCATTTATGTCCTACACCTTTAATGATAAGTGCAACTATTGCATAAACGATACCTGACAAAAAGCTTCCTAACATGGCTGCTTCTGGTCCACCTAAAGCTTGGGCTGAAATAATAGGTGCGATAAATGCGAAGGACGATCCTAAATAGGCAGGTACTTGCCCTCTTGTAATAAGTAAAAATGCTAGTGTTCCAAGTCCACTTGAAATTAAGGCTATTGCTGGGCTTAGCCCTGTTAGAAAAGGTACAAGTACAGTCGCACCAAACATGGCGAATAAGTGTTGAAAACTTAGTGATATCCAGTTTATAGAAGAAGGCTTTTCGTGTATGTCTAAGATAATATCTTTCTTTGTATTCATAAGTGTTTCCCCCTAAATTAACTTGATAAGATAAAAATAAAACCTCTTTGCGGGCGCGCAAAGAGGCAGAGTACACTTCTACTATAAGAAGTGTAGATTCTACCCTTTGTTAGCCTCACGGGACTACCTTAAAAGGGTTATATTTCATGGATGGTAACTTGCTCGATACCATCATTTTCTACTAATTCTACTTCAATTTTTTCGGAGCTGGATGTCGGAATGTTTTTACCGACGTAATCTGCTCTAATTGGTAATTCACGATGTCCACGATCAACAAGTACTGCAAGCTGGATTGTCGCAGGTCTGCCGATATCCATAATGGCATCCATTGCTGCTCTAACTGTTCTCCCAGTAAAAAGGACATCATCTACTAATATGACCTTTTGGTTCGTTATATCAACCGGTACATTTGATCCTCTTACTAAAGGCTCATTGTCTTCTGTCTTTTTCGTTAAGTCATCACGATATAACGTAATATCTACTTCACCCACTGCAACAGCAGTTCCTTCAATTTGCTCAATACGTTCTGCTAATCTCTTTGCCAGTGGAATTCCTCTTGTTTTAATACCTACAATCACGCAATTTTCAATACCTTTGTTGCGTTCAATAATTTCATGTGCAATACGAGTTAAGGCACGTCTAATGGCTTGCTCGTCAAGTAGAATAGCTTTTTGTGTCATATCTGTTCACCTCTCTTTTTTTACCCTGAAGGGACAAAAAACCCTCTCACCGAAAGTGAGAGGGTTTTAGAGAAAAACAAAAGGATAGAATAATCCTCCTGTTTGTCTAATCCGTTTCCTTCTCAGCCTCACGGGACTGTGTTAAAGGGTCTATGATATTGAACTTATTATCTCAGTCGCCGCGAAGATTGTCAACTTCTTTTTCGTAACCAATCTAATACATCTTCAAATTCCTTTGGTAGTGGTGCTTCAAATTGCAAATATTCTTTTGTTCTCGGATGCTCAAAACCAAGGATCCCAGCATGAAGTGCTTGTCCTTCAAGTTCAATTGTTTTTCTCGGTCCATATTTAGGGTCACCTGCTAATGGATACCCAATGTATTTCATATGAACACGAATTTGATGTGTTCTACCTGTCTCTAACTGACATTCTACAAAAGTAAAGTCTTTGAAACGTTCAATTACCTGAAAATGAGTGACTGCATCTTTACTGTTTTTTTCCGTTACAGTCATACTTTGACGGTCTTTTTCATCTCTTCCGATTGGAGCATCAATTGTTCCTTTATCGTGTGGAATGACACCATGAACAATTGCTTTGTATCTTCTTGTTACTGTTTTTTTCACGAGTTGATTAACAAGAGATTCATGTGCCATGTCATTTTTGGCAACCATTAATAATCCTGATGTATCCTTATCGATTCGGTGAACGATACCAGGACGCATAACACCGTTAATTCCAGATAAATCTTTGCAGTGCGCCATAAGTCCATTAACCAATGTCCCTGTCGTATGACCAGGTGCAGGATGTACAACCATTCCTCTTGGTTTATTTACAACTAGTACATCTTCATCTTCATAATAATAATCTAAGTTCATTTCCTCCGGCACGACATCCAGTGGCTCTGGGTCTGGAATGGTTATCACGATTTCATCCCCGGTTTTACCTTTGTAGTTACCTTTTATCGGTTGTCCATTCACACTAACTTGATTATCCTTAATCCATTGTTGAACTTGTGAACGTGACCAACTTTCATTTAAAGCAGAAAGAACTTTATCAATTCTTTCTAAATGCTGTTCCTCATTAATTGTGTATGTCACCTGTTCCATTTTGTTTCTCCTTTTCTTGCTTGCCTTCAAGGATTGTATGAATAAAGAACAATCCTACACCAATTACTAATGCAGAGTCTGCCACGTTAAAAATCGGAAAGTCATAAGAAAAAATGTATGTATTAATAAAATCTACGACTTCCTTGCGAAATAAACGGTCTATAAAATTTCCAATTGCTCCACCTAGCATTAATCCAAGAGACCAGCCCATTAATTTCTCCTGCTTTTTTAATCGTTTGATAAAGACAATGATTCCTACTACAACAATCATTGTAATAATGTAAAAGAACCACATTTGTCCTTGAAGAATCCCCCATGCTGCTCCTCTATTTCGGTGAGAAGTTAAGTATAAAAAATTCTCTACGATTGTAATACTTTCTCCATATTCCATATATTTAACAACAAGCCATTTTGTAAATTGATCAATGATGATTACAATTAGCGCAATTAAATAATATACCAACACATGCTCCCCCGATTCTATAAGATACGTTCTGATTTTAACACACACAGTGTGGTACATACAATGAATACTAATATCATTGTATGTACCACTATAGACAGACTGTTTTCTCACCTACTGTTAATTTATGTGATCTCTCAAATTACAATTTCCTGAAATTCCTAATAAAATGAAAAAGACGCCACCAAAAAATAAGGAGCGCCTTTGACATAATCTTCATATTCTTACTAGGTCGTGAAAGCTAAAATCAAAAATACTTCGGGCTGTGGGGAGTGTTTTTAGTTTATCCAGAGGAATTCTTTCTCCTGTTTCCTCACATATACCATAGATACCATATTCAAGCTTTGATAACGCTCTTTCCACATCTTGAAGGTCATCATGGATATGTTTTTGAATCAGGTGCTTTTTTTCATACATTGAATTTGTAAAGAGGGGTTCATGAATAAAGTGATCCATTGAGTTTGTTTCATCTTTCATTAGACGACTTTCGAGTTCTTGTTTCATCATGAGAAGTTCAGAGTGAATTTCAGTAAGTTCCATGTTCATTCAGGGTCCTCCTCTTCGATGTATCTTATATACTAGTGTGTCCGGGTCGCTAAAAAAAACAATCAACAACTTTTTCCTTTCTCATACATTACGTTCTTTATATGATCAGTTTGACGGTACTTATTTATCAAAAGGTATAATTGTAGCTCCTCCATAACCTGATATGTGGATTCAAGCTACCTATACCCCCATTTATGTTGTATTTAAACCAATTTAACTTTACCCGTCAGTTTATCAAAGAAGTCTTCCTGAGTAAAACTCTTCATCTTTTACTGACTCGTCTTTATTCGTTATTTCTATATAAAAGGCTGTTTTCGTTAAAATTGTGCTTTCTCGTAAAAATCACAAAAGCCGGATTTTCACTTAGTATTTTGTTACTACTATACATATAGAGAGTTGCCCTTTTCTAATCCAGCCTCAGGTTTGCTTATAAAATTGGTTGAACACCAAGAATAATTGTACTAAATACAACAAAATTTCAGAAAAAAAGAAAAGGCAGTGGAGCACATTTAGCGTCCACAGCCTCTTTATTCTTATGCTGAATAACTTGTGTTTATAACCGATGCACAACGTGTACATAATGTTGGATGTTCTTCGTTCTGTCCTACAGTTGGTGTAACAACCCAGCATCTTTCACATGTTTCACCTTGTGCTGCTGATACTACAATGGCAACTTCTTCAAATACTTGTGCATTATCAGGTGCCTGTTCAAGTGAACCAGCCTTTTCCACATGAGAAACAATAAATAGCTGTTTTAAATCTTCCTTAATGGATTCCAGCAGTTCTCCTGAACGGTCATTCGTGTAAAGCGTAACACTTGCAGTTAACGACTTACCGATGACCTTTTCATTTCTCGCAACTTCTAATGCCTTTAATACTGCATCTCGCAGCTCCATAAAATGATCCCATTTTTGTTCTAACTCTTCTGCCTTTTCAATTTCAATTGAGTTTGGCATATCAACTAGCTGAACACTTTCTTCCTTCATGTTCGGGATGTAAGCCCACACTTCGTCTGCAGTATGAGACAGAATTGGGGAAACCAATTTTGTTAAAGCTAGTAATGATTCATACAATACTGTTTGAATGCATCTACGGTCATGTTGGTCTTTTGCTTCAATATATAGAATATCTTTTGCAAAGTCTAAGTAGAACGAACTTAGTTCAATTGTACAGAAGTTATGAACCGCATGATAGACAGCAGCAAAGTCATATGTTTCATAAGACTTTTTCACCTTATCAATTAACTTATTAAGTTTCACAAGCATATATTGGTCTACTTCACGTAAATTTTCAAATGAGACAGCATCTGATTCATGATTGTAATCAGCAACATTTCCTAGTAAGAAACGGAACGTATTACGGATTTTACGATACACTTCAGATACTTGCTTCAAGATTGCATCTGATACACGAACATCGGATTGATAATCTACTGATGCAACCCATAGACGCAGGATATCAGCACCTAATTGGTTCATTACCTTGTTAGGGACAATTACGTTTCCAAGAGATTTACTCATTTTACGACCTTCACCGTCTAATACAAATCCGTGACTTAGTACTCCCTTATACGGAGCTTTACCAGTTACTGCAACACTTGTTGACAAGGAAGAGTTAAACCAGCCACGATATTGGTCAGAACCCTCTAAATATAAGTCTGCTGGTCTTTGTAAATCATCTCTTTCTTCTAGAACAGATTGATGAGAAGACCCTGAATCAAACCAAACATCCATGATATCTGTTTCTTTCGTAAACGTGCCATTTGGACTTGATGGATGGGTGAAACCTTCAGGTAATAAATCTTTGGCTTCTTTTTCGAACCATACATTTGAACCGTGTTGTCTGAATAGGTTTGAAACATGTTCGATCGTTTCATCTGTGATAATTGGTTCACCAGTTTCTCCATAAAACACAGGAATCGGAACACCCCAAGCACGTTGACGAGAAATACACCAATCTCCACGATCACGAACCATGTTAAATAGTCTTGTTTCTCCCCATGCAGGCACCCACTTTGTTTCTTGAACAGCTTCTAATAATTCTTGTCTGATGTTAGCAATTGATGCAAACCATTGAGCTGTCGCACGGAAAATTGTCGGCTTCTTCGTTCTCCAATCATGTGGATAAGAGTGAGTGATAAATGATAGCTTTAATAATGCCCCAGCTTCTTGAAGCTTTTCTGTAATTGGCTTATTCGCCTGATCATAAAATAATCCTTCAAATCCTGGTGCTTCATTTGTCATATGACCCTTCTCATCAACCGGGCATAGTACGTCTAATCCGTATCTTTGACCAACAATGAAGTCATCTTCACCATGTCCAGGTGCAGTGTGTACGCATCCTGTACCTGATTCAGTCGTAACATGTTCTCCAACCATAACTAATGAGTCACGGTCATATAATGGATGCTTTGCTACTACTTTGTCTAGATCAATACCTTTTACTGTTTTAACAACCTGAACTTCATCCCATTCAAGTACCTTTGTTACTTCTTCTAATAATGCTGAAGCAACAACATACTTCACACCACTTACAGTCACTACACTATACTCTAAGTCAGGGTGTAATGAGATTCCAAGGTTGGCTGGAATTGTCCATGGAGTTGTTGTCCAGATGATGATTTTCTCATCTCCTTCTAGAACTCCTTTGCCATCCTTTACATCAAAAGCTACATAAATGGATGCAGATCGCTTATCTTGGTATTCAATTTCTGCTTCTGCAAGAGCAGATTCACTAGAAGGTGACCAGTATACAGGCTTAAGTCCCTTGTAGATATAACCTTTTTTGGCCATTTCTCCGAAAACTTTGATTTGCTGTGCTTCATATTCAGGTTTTAATGTGATATAGGGATTAAACCAGTCACCACGAACACCTAAGCGCATGAATTGTTCACGTTGATTATCAATTTGGTCATAGGCATATTCCTCACAAAGCTTACGGAATTCAGCTACTGATAATTCTTTTCTGTTCACCTTTTTGTTTTTCGTTAGTGCTGTTTCAATTGGAAGTCCATGAGTATCCCAACCAGGTACATAAGGTGCACAATATCCAGTCATTGATTTATATCTGACAATGAAATCCTTTAGGATTTTATTAAGTGCATGCCCAATATGGATGTCTCCATTTGCGTATGGAGGTCCATCGTGTAAAACGTATAATGGTTGATCTTTTGTACGCTCTTGAACTTTTGCATATATATCCATTTCAGCCCATCTTGACTGAATTTCCGGCTCACGAGCTGGTAGATTCCCTCGCATCGGAAATTCTGTTTTTGGCATGAGTAACGTATCTTTGTAATCCATTTCCATTCCTCCATTTTTCTATCATTCTCATCTTAACCTAAAGGTGTTTGATGTAATCAAACCATAGGGATGAACAATCGTAAAAAAGAAAATAAAAAAAGCCCTTCTCTCCCAAAAAGGGACGAGAAGGACTCGCGGTACCACCCTTATAGACTAAACCTTTAAACGGTAAGTCCACTCAGCATTCGTAACGGGAATGATTCGCCATGTCCTACTGCAATGTTCAGCATGGAACTCAAGGGTGATTTTCACTCTATTACACTGTACCGAGCTCACACCATCCTCGATTCGCTTTTCGCAGTGGGCTAAAAGAGAGTTACTGTCCCTATCAACGTCTATACATTTCTTCACTAATTCACAATTGTTGTTAATGAATTATATGAAAAAAAAGGTATTTCGTCAAGACTATTAATCAATATCAGCATCCATTTGTGGAACTTTAACTTCCTTGTTTAATTCCATTAATTCATCCCAGTCATCTGTATCCAGCATTTCTAATTGTGCTTGAATCAACATTCTGAAACGATTACGGAATACTTTAGATTGTTTCTTTAACTCATCAATTTCAATTGCAACTTTTCTAGCCTTTGCTAACGATTCGTTGATGATGCGATCTGAATTTTTTTCTGCTTCTTTAACGATTAGCTTTGCTTCTTTTGTTGCATTTCGTTTTACTTCTTCTGCCGTCTCTTGTGCGATTAAAATAGACTTATTTAAAGTCTCTTCGATGTTTGAAAAATGACCGAGCTTTTCTTTTTGATCGTTAAGCTTCTCTTCCAGCTCTTTTTTCTCACGAATGACCATTTCATAGTCTTTAATGACTTGGTCTAAAAACTCATTTACTTCGTCTTCATCATAGCCACGAAATCCTCTAGAAAACTCTTTATTATGAATATCCAATGGTGTTAAAGGCACGTATGCCACCTCCAGCTAATCTCTTTTATATGGAACTTAGTATTTCACCTAGTGGACACAAGGTGCTGCCAAGTTTTTAAACAATTTTTATCTAAATTCGACAAAAACATTCAATTTCCTTCTTATTTTAGAAAGTTTTTATATATTTATTTTGATTTCGTCAGCTTTATTCTCCACTTGTCTTTTTTTGTTTTACCTTCGACTGTTGTTAATTTACATCTCCCATGACCTCTTACGGAAATCATATCTCCTTCTTGACATTCAAAGGCTGTTTCCTCGGTTTTTCTCCAATTCACCTTTACTAGTCCTGCGGTAATAAGGGGTGCTGCCTTAGACCTTGATAAATGAAAGGCCTCAGCAATGATAACATCTAATCTCATAGATGAAACTGTACAAGATTCTTCTCTCCAGTTTTCAGCTATATGTATCATTTCAGTAAGGTCCATTTCAATAAGTTTAACTTTTGCTCTACCAATTGATTGTAGATTCAAGGATATATAATCTGCGACTTCCTGTGCAATGACAATTTGTAATCTTTGTTCATCCGTTACAATATCTCCAAATTTTGATCGTTTTAAGCCAAGTGACATTAGTGAACCCAACACTTGGGGGTGTTCAATATTTACAAACTTACGCGGATAATCAATTTCAAATAACTTGATAGAATAGTCGTCTTTTTCGGGTTCATAATAGCTAGGATAAAGAAGTGCCCTTTTTCGCTCAAGATGATCAGCACCACCAAAAAACTGAACAAGTACTTCAGTTATTGAACCAATTACACTTCTTACAATTTGTTGTTCTCTTGGGTCTAAAAAATCCGTCAATTTCGGACTATAGGAATGTGAGACATACTCTTTCCACTCTAAAACTTGATCAATAAAGGCATGCTCTTCCGGCCGAAAATGTTGATATATTGACATATGGTTCTCTCCAATACTTACGCTTTAGTGTCTGATAAAGCTAAAAAAGAGAATCAATAAAGCCGATTCTCTTCTTAGATTAATCCTAGCATTCTAAATAGTGCAATTAAGCCTTCTCTAGCAAAATTCAATAAGAAGATAGCTACGATAGGTGAAATATCAATCATGCCTAATGGAGGTATAAACTTTCTAAACGGCTCCAAATAAGGTTCACATATTCTTGCTAAAAATCTACCGAATCCAGTTTCTCTAGCATTAGGAAACCACGATAACAAAATATAAACTATTAACGCATAAGAGTAAAACTCTAAAAGCTTAAGTAAAAAATATAATAATGTATCCACGTACTAAACCACCTCGGTTCTTAATATTCTAATTCTACATCGCCTTCATAATTTGATATGTTACCAGAGACGTCTACATTATCCGGCGTACAAAGGAAAATATTCATTCCGATTTTTTGCATGTCCCCACCGACAGCATAGACTGTACCGCTTAAGAAGTCTACAATACGAACTGCCTGATCATGAGAAATTCTTTGTAAATTAATGACTACAGAGCGTTTATTTCTCAAGTGATCGGCAATCTCTTGTGCTTCTGAATACGATCTCGGCTCAAATAAACTCATTTTGGATACAGATTTTGGAACACTTTGAAGGTTCACAACATTTTGTTTGTTGCTGACTTGATGCTTCTTCGCACGTGTTGCTGGAAGGATTTCTTCTTCCTCATATAAATCTTCTTGCTCATTGTAATCATAATCCTCTTCTAAAGCAAAAAAACTCTTTAATTTTGATTTCATTGTCATGTTTAAATCCTCCTAAAATTCCTTTCCTACTAATGATGTTCCAATACGTATGTATGTTGCACCTTCTTCAATCGCAATTTCATAGTCGTTTGACATTCCCATCGAGAGTTCAGTACAAGGTGCATGCTCTAAGTTCAATTCTTGTACGTCTTCTTTCATGATTCTTAGTGAGGAAAAGCAGTTTCTTATCACTTTTTCATCATCTGTAAAAGGGGCCATCGTCATTAAACCAACAATTCTAATCTTATCAAACTGGGATACTTCTTTTATAAATGGAAGGACATCCTCTATAGATAGTCCATGCTTCGAATCTTCTCCTGAAGTATTTACTTGAACAAAACAATTGACCTGCTTTTCAGATCTCTTTTGAATTTCAGCAGCTAAAGACATTCTGTCTAATGAATGAATGTAGCTCACTTCATTGACGATATTTTTTACTTTTCTGGTTTGAAGGGAACCTATGAAATGCCATGTAGGAAGTTCTCCTAATTCTTTTTTCTTTTGCAAGATTCCTTCTTCTCTATTTTCACCAAGTTGAATAACTCCAGCTTCCAAGGCTTCCCTAGCTGTGTCTGTACTTACATACTTCGTAACAGCAATAATCGAGACTTCATCAGGATTACGGTTAACCCTTTTACAAGCATTTACAATATTCTCTTGAATGTGTTGTAAGTTTTCTTTAACAGACAAAGAACTTCAATCCTCCCTGTAACCTATAAAACTCATCATTCTTCCAGTCTTCCCTTTATCTCTACGATGTGAGAAAAATAAATTCTCTTCGCATGATGTACAATAGGATGAAATGCTAATATTTTCTGACTTGACACCAGCTCTTATAAGTATCAGTTTATTCAATATTGCTAGATTTAAACGATATTGTCCAGCCGAAACTTCATGATACACAGATAAATCTTTATATCCTAGTATCTTTTTCACTTCATTTATCACAACATCATCCACAATATAGCAACAATCCCTTATTGAAGGACCTATAGCAGCTAGTATATCATCTGTGTTAACGTGTTCATCTTCTACTAAGTTATGTATCATAGTAGAGGCTATCTTTTTCACAGTCCCTTTCCATCCTGCATGGGCTAGTCCAACAATGTTAGAGCTCGGTACGTAAAAGTAAAGTGGAACACAGTCTGCATAACAAGAAGTGAGTAAAAGATTGGGCTCATCTGTATATATGCCATCTGTATTTGCAATGGCACTATTATAGTCCAGTACACCTTTACCTCGATCAGAGCTTGTAACCTTTAATACATTTGCGTCATGAACTTGATCGGAACAGACAAGTTGTGAGAGTTGAAATCCTGTTAAGCGGGCTAATTTTTTTCTATTATCTATTACGTCTTCTTTATTGTCATTAACATGTAGCCCTAAATTAAAGGTATGATAAGGTGCATTACTTACTCCTCCATTCTTCGTTGTAAATCCTACAACCAAAGATGAGTCCATGCTTTGCCATTCGGGGATTACCATCATATCAGATTGATTCATAGTGAAAGGCTCCATTTATAGCTCCTTATACTCGTTTTATTTAGGCATTAACGTACATTTTTCATATAAAGGGAAAATATCCCTCGACACTATTCTATCATAAATGACGAATAAGCGGTGAATTCATTTTCCCGTGTATGCACCAACTATTAGTTGGTGATTTCACTATAATCTTCTTGAGA
This sequence comes from Bacillus sp. BGMRC 2118, assembly GCA_008364785.1. Taxonomy (GTDB): domain Bacteria; phylum Bacillota; class Bacilli; order Bacillales; family SA4; genus Bacillus_BS. Next base: position 225,588 of record VTTJ01000005.1, read on the forward strand.
TTGATAAAACCTAACTAAAATAACATCAGCACCGATTTTCACTATATTCCTCCAAGGAATGACTACCTCTTCTTCTTTGCCAAAAAAACCGAACATCTTTGCTGAAGTTGCAATGATAATTGAATCAATTTTACCTGTCGTTGTATTAATTTCTAAATCATTAATATTTCCTAATTTCTTCCCATCGGCTACGTTTACGACGTCCTTAAGCTGAAAGTCAGATATCTTCAACATCCTGCCACAACCTCTCTACACATACTGTTTATATTTCCGATTCTATCTCACTATTCATTATATGATGTGAGTTTCATTAATCATTCGAAAAATAAGAAATATCATGTTCTTTATTAGCTCAGGTACTGGTGAAATCATCATTCCTTGACGAATAGATGCCTTGAAAACTAAAATCTATTTGAAAACAGCCAAAAATAAAAGAACTGCCTATAAAAGACAGTTCTATGATTGAATGTTTTTATTCATTTGTCTAATTGCTGCTTTTTCTAGCCTGGATACTTGAGCTTGAGAGATTCCAATTTCTTCAGCAACTTCCATTTGTGTTTTACCTTGGAAGAAACGTTTCCGTAAAATAAGCTTTTCACGGTCATTTAGACGTCTCATTCCTTCTTTTAATGCGAGTTCTTCAATCCATTGAATATCCTTATTTTTGTCATCACTTAATTGATCCATGACATATATCGGATCGCCACCGTCATTATAAATGGGTTCAAATAGAGAGACTGGATCCTGTATCGCATCAAGAGCAAAAACGATTTCTTCATGAGGTACACCTAACTCCTTGGCAATTTCAACAGCTGTAGGTTCCTTTGAAGTTTCGCTCATTAATCGCTCCCTAACTTGAAGAGCTTTATAAGCAATGTCTCTTAATGATCTCGATACTCTAATTGGGTTATTATCACGTAGATAACGTCTAATTTCCCCAATTATCATAGGTACAGCATATGTTGAGAACTTTACATTTTGGCTTAAATCAAAGTTATCAATGGATTTCATTAGTCCAATGCAGCCAACTTGGAATAAATCATCAACATATTCTCCTCTATTGTTGAATCGCTGTATGACGCTTAGTACAAGACGGAGATTTCCATTTACTAATTCTTCTCTTGCTGAAATATCTCCATTTTGCATTTTCTTGAAAAGCTCTCTCATTACATCATTCTTTAGTACTGGAAGTTTGGAAGTGTCTACACCACAAATTTCTACTTTATTTCGAGTCAATTCTTTCCCTCCTAACAGGAGTTGCTGTACAAAGTAAAGTATCTCCTTTGAAGGGAAATTTATGCATACTGTTTCATGAATGAATTACCTTTGATGGCAAAAATAGTCTGCCTGATGCCTGATATTTCTACTATTTGTCCACTTAAAAAAAATTTATGTACTACACCATTTTATTGAATTCTTTACGTAGCCTTTTAATGATTCTCTTTTCTAATCTCGATATATAACTCTGTGAAATGCCCAACATATCAGCTACATCTTTTTGTGTCTTTTCTTCTCCACCAATAAGTCCAAAGCGAAGCTCCATAATTTGTTTTTCACGGTCATTCAATTGATCCAGTGCTTTTATTAATAACTTCTTTTCTACATTTGCTTCCAGATCTTTAGTGATAATGTCCTCTTCCGTTCCTAGAACATCTGATAACAATAATTCATTTCCATCCCAATCAATATTTAGAGGCTCATCAAAGGACACTTCCGAGCGGATTTTATTATTTCGTCGAAGATACATTAAGATTTCATTTTCAATACAACGAGACGCATATGTTGCAAGTTTAATTTTCTTTTCAGGATTAAACGTATTGACTGCTTTAATTAAACCAATGGTTCCAATACTAATTAAGTCTTCTATATTAATCCCTGTATTCTCAAACTTTCGGGCAATATATACAACTAAGCGAAGATTACGTTCTATTAGGATGGACCGTGTTGCCTTATCACCTTGAGGAAGCTTCTTTAATAATACTTCTTCCTCTTCTTTAGTTAATGGTGGTGGGAGCGCCTCACTACCACCAATATAATAAATTTCGTCAGTTTTCAATCCAAATTTCATTAAAAGCTTATACCACCATACTGTAAGGTGAATCTTCCAATGTTGCATCATCTTTTCCTCCTTGTTAAGCAGTTTGTATTGAAGATTGCATTAGCATTTTTGGATGAACAATACAGTCAAATTCATCATCAGATGATAAAGTTGATTTACTTAAACCAATTAACACTTTCTTCACATAGATGGATTCTTCTTTTTGTCTAATTTTGACAAAATCAGGCTTGATGGCAACTAAAAATTCATGTTGTTGTCCTACTCCCCGATATGGAATAATTCGTAACCTGGATTCCCATGGATGTGAAGAGTCACTCATTGTAAATGAATCTAAGCCGTCAGATTTTTCAATTATTTCTGGTGGTAAGAATCCCTTTGCTCTCGATATATCAAGGATCATTACAGGGGATTTCGTAATTGGATCATAAAGTTGATTACCACTATCGACTAGCCCTCTTAACATGATCGTCTGTTCTTCTATTGAAATGGAGATTTCAACTAACTGGTCATATTGAACTTTTTTCATCTCCATATCTTCTAATCTGGTTTTTGAGAAATACCATAGTAATGGGAAGCTGACGAAAACAAAAATCCAGCTGACCGGACTACCAAATCCAGTTGACTTCGTTGCCACAACCCCATTCCATATTTCAATATCCGATTTCATAAAGTAATGTAAACCTAACATACCACCTCCAAGTAAAAATGTTGAAAAGTAAAAGGTTAATAGTGCCTGAAAGAAATAGCGAAAGCGTTTAAAGCCAAATGCAATGAGAACCATTACAACAGAGAATAATAGCTTTACTACAGGGTGACTCACAATCGAAAAGAACGGTGTGAGAATAAATAAAACAATGCAGGAACCAATCAGTGCACTCATAATAATACGCACTTTTTGGACTTTTCTTTTTAAAATCATAGCAGTTAACAGTAGTAATGATGCGTCGATGCAAAAGTTTAATAACCAGATCGCATCTAGATAGACTGTCAAGCTAGCACAACCTTTACTCGTAATCTAGAAAATAGATTAGGTTCTATTCCTGTAAAAACTAGTATATATTACATTCTAGTTGGAAGTCTGTCAGTTTATGCCGATAAGAGCATAGAAATTTTGAAAGATTTAAACCTATTTTGTCAAAATGTTGAGATCTGTGATTTTACAAAAAGAAATATTGTTTATAACCTTATCCTAGTGTTAATAATTCTTTAAGTAGCTATTCCTAAAAAGCTAATCTCATTGCATTCCGAATAAGACTAGCACTTCGTTAATACAAAGCTTTTGGGACATCTTTCATCCAACAATTGAATCGTTCCCCTTGATATGAGAATAGATTTAGATAGCAACATAATGATAAAAATAGCGATCCCAGACAATAAAAAAACAGTAGAGATGATTCTCTACTGTTTCACTATTTATCTGCGACGATTACGATTACGTAAGAATGTTGGGATATCCAATGTGTCTTCTCCTTGATTTTGAACAGGAGTTTCTTCACGTTTTACCTCACGCTTCACATGTGGAGTTTGTGGTGTTGCTTTTACTCCGCCTTGAAGTGATGGTCTTGTTTGCTTTGGTTCAGGTTGACTGTCATCAAAACCAGTTGCAATAACAGTGACAATGATCTCGTCCTTTAACTCATCGTTAATAACAGAACCGAAAATCATATTTACATCTTGATCAGATGCAGACGCCACAATGTCAGCAGCCTCTTGAACTTCATATAGGCTCAAGTTAGAACCACCTGTAATATTCATAAGAACACCTTGTGCTCCATCAATTGACTTTTCTAGTAGAGGACTGGAGATTGCACGTTTCGCTGCTTCTGCTGCACGATTTTCACCAGCAGATACACCGATACCCATAAGAGCAGACCCTTTATTAGACATGATTGTTTTCACGTCCGCGAAGTCAAGGTTAATTAAGCCTGGTGTTGCAATTAAGTCTGAGATACCTTGAACACCTTGACGTAATACGTTATCCGCTTCACGGAATGCTTCAAGCATAGGAGTGTTTTTATCAACAATTTCTAATAAGCGATCGTTCGGTATTACGATGAGTGTGTCTACTGCTTCTTTCATTGCTGAAATACCACCCGAAGCTTGTCCAGAACGCTTTCTACCTTCAAATGTGAAAGGTCTTGTCACAACACCAACAGTTAGAGCACCAATTTCACGAGCAATTTGTGCAATAACTGGTGCAGCACCAGTACCTGTTCCGCCACCCATACCAGCAGTAACGAATACCATGTCTGCGCCTTTTAATACTTCTTCAAGTTGTTCTCTGCTTTCCTCAGCAGCTTTTTTACCTACTTCAGGGTTTGCACCCGCACCTAAACCTCTAGTTAACTTGCCGCCAATTTGCATTCTCACTTCAGCTTTTGAAAGGTTAAGAGCTTGTGCATCTGTGTTAACAGCAATAAATTCTACACCTTGTACTCCGTGCTCAATCATTCGATTTACTGCGTTGTTACCACCGCCACCAACACCAATTACCTTTATTGTTGCCAATGAATCTAAATTTGTATCGAACTCTAACATTTATAGGTCCTCCTAATATACCATATTCCATTACCGTAAAATCTATTGTGTCAGTCATCAGAAGATAGATTTCTTCTTACTCGAAGAAATATCCGAAAAACTTCTTTACTTTGTTTTGAATATTTTCATCTTGTGACTTCGCTTTCTTTACTGGCTGGTTTTTCTGTACCTTCTTTTCTGCTACTTCTACATTGACAGAATCACCAATTTTTTTACCTTGTAATTTAGCATTTTTATATGCAAATTGTATTAACCCGACGCCGGTTGTGTATTGAGGTTCACGAACACCGATATAATCAGGTACGGCAATTCGCATATTTCCTCGTAGCACAACTTGAGCAAGTTCCAATACACCCGGCATTGATACCACTCCACCTGTTAAGACGAAGCCGCCAGGGAGTTCCTTTACTCCTTGCTTTCTTAGCTCTTCACCGGCTAATTCAAAAATCTCTTCTAATCTTGCTTCAATAATATCTGAAATCTCCAATTGACTAAACTGCTGGTGTTGATCACTGCCGATAATCGGAACACTAAATACTTCTTCTTCTGAAGCTGTATCATAAAAAGCATGTCCATGTTTTATTTTAATCTTTTCAGCATCCTCTGTGGAGGTACGAAGACCAATTGATAAATCCTTGGTAATATGTTCACCACCAATAGGAATAACAGAAGTGGATAGTAGCGTTCCTTGATCAAATACTGAAATGTTAGTTGATCCTCCACCGATATCTAGTAAAGCTACTCCCAGATTTTTTTCATCTTTTGATAATGAAATTGATCCTGTTGCAAGTGGTTGTAAACATATATCTGTTATTTCTAATCCCGCACGTTCTACACAACGTAATAAATTATGTAAAACTGTTTTAGAACCAGTAATAATGGTTCCTTCCATTTCTAAGCGGACACCAATCATACCACGCGGATCATTGATTTCATCTAATCCATCGACGATAAATTGACGTGGAATGACATCAATGATTTCTCTCTCAGGCGGAATAGAAATGACTTGGGCTGCGTCAATTACTCTTGTGATATCCTCATTTGTGATTTCACGGTTTTCACTTGATACGGCAACTACACCGTGACACGGCTGTAAGTGTATATGATTTCCAGCTACTCCTACAACTACACGATTTAGTTTAATTCCAACCATACGTTCTGCTTGCTCAATTGCCTTTTTAATAGAATGAACGGTTTCGTCTATATCTACAATAGTACCTTTTCGTAACCCTTCAGATTTTACATTCCCCACTCCAATAATATTTAAGTTATCATTAAGCATTTCACCAATGATCACTTTTACATTGGATGTACCGATGTCAAGACTGACAAAAATCTCGTTGCTGTTCACTCTATGGCACCTCCCTTATGATTTCTGATTCTATTTCTGTTTTTTCCATAACCTTTAATTATTTATAAGAAGATCCATTCATTGTAAAAAAAATTAACATACAAGGAAAATATTCAACAAAGGCAGTATGATTCCCTTTTTTGAAATTAACTTTTTTCTACTTTTTCTCTTGCGCTAGACCATTTTGCAATTAAAATACGTCTAATGACTGCAATATTTTGGAATAGTCTTACTCCAAAGGCAAAAACTGCAGCCAAATACAAGTCTACACCAATATGCACACCAAGAAAAGCTAAACTTGCTGCAAGAATAATATTAAAGAAAAACCCTGATACAAAAACCTTTTCATCATATAAATTTTGTAAGTGAGCACGTATTCCCCCAAACAAAGTATCTAATGATGCTAAAACTGCTATTGATAAATAATTGGAGTATTCATCAGGAATTCTAATTTCTGATAATAGTCCAAGTATAATACCTAAAATTAATCCTAGGAGTGGAAGCCACATCTTAAGATCCCTCCTTCGCGCTATCTGGTTCCATATGTTTAATCCGTATTGTATCATCGTATGCCGGAATCATAATATGATTGGTCGGAGAAGAAATCTGAAGCTTTAGCCCTTCAATTTCAAATTCAAAGTGTATGGATTCTGAGGCAACCATTCTCTTATACAGTCGATCTACATCCTCAGAAATAACCTTAACTTCAACGGGTACATCCGGAATCCTTGTATTATTAATATTGGTATTGCCATTTACATCTCTTATAGCTGAAGTATTCACATACCTTTGCTCACTTACAGCAATATGTTTTGCACCATTAATATTTAATTCATTAATCAGCTTTCTCAACAAGTCAGCAGATATTTGTGGACTTGGCTGGCCTAAAATTGGCTCTTCAAACATATTTTGTATCGTAATCGTCATCCCAGGACCCGAGACATCTGTTAACCCTGCTTCTTCCTTTAACTCCTGCAGATTTTCCCGTAATGTTACTTCTTGACTTTGTCTTCTTTTTGACTCATAGTTTTCGATTGTTTGTTCATACTTTCGAATTTCTCGATGCAGATTGGCTTGTTCTTCTAATTCAACTTTAATTGCTTCTCTTAATTCCCAAGCATCTCTTGTATCTCTTACAATCGGTTCATTAGTAGTTTGAAATTGAATAGCAAGCATAAATCCTACTAATAACGTTATAAATGTAAAAATAACTGTACCTTTCTTCAATCAGGACCACCTACAAATTCCACTAAATTCTATTCTCTTCCTAGTAATGGATCTAATACAATTTGCTGTTTCTTTTCAATTTTCACGTTAACATTTTCACTTACAAGCTGATCCTTTATTCCACCTGTTATATTAAGTGCACCGTCCAGAACATTAGGATCTCCTATTGCGGAGACAACAAATGGGGCAGGATGCTGTGTTCCATCTACACTAACAACTGGCCCAATACACAAAATAAAGGAATTATGGAAAATGCGTTGACCATTTATTGCAATTGCATTTGCACCAGAAACTAACAGTTCATTTATGACACTTTGAATATGTCTTTCGTGAACAATATAATTATTTACATTTGCCTGATCTGGTACGTAAGAGGAATCAGCAAGGGTAACTTCAATACCTTTTCCTTTAACCTTCACTTCCCCTACATACATTCTCAACTTTTCCACGTCTTCAACTAAATTAAATAAGACCTTTTCTTCGTCTGCTAAATTTTCCTCCAGTTTACGAACTCGTTCTTGTTTTTGGAATAGTTCTTGTTGAAGATTTCGGTTAATTTCTTCTTGACTAATGAGTGTGTTTCGATATTCAAATTCTCTCTGCCATTGCTTGTCCGTTAGTACATGCTCTTCTTGATTTTCTGTTTTCGTTAACTGATAGGAAAAGGAAATCATAAATCCAAGTACTAAACAAACAAAGGACAAGATTACATACTTACCCTTCAGCTTCATCATTGGTTTTCATCTTCCTCATTTTCATCTACAGATTCTGTTTCGTTAGTTGTCGTTGATTCTTCGGTTGCAGGCTGCTCATATGATTCAAAATAATAGGCAACCTCCATATGAATCACTCCTCTTAATTCTGGGTCTAACTGGTTTACAATCGCAGGATACGCACTCATCTTTTGGGCAAAGTCTGTAATCGTTGCACTCACTTCACGACCATCATTCATAAACAATGTAATATGCAATGAGTCCGCATCCTCTGGCGTATGGTGAATTTCAGAAATAGAATTTACAATTGCAGGTGTTAGTTTTGACAGCTCCGATGCCATCTCTTGTAATTCCTCACCTGGTTTCCAATCCATTAAGATTGGGGCATCCGAAGGAAATGATGTACTTTCACTTGATTTCAATACATTTCCATTTTCTAAGATTGGAAAATACTTCCCCTCATTGATGGCATAAGCAACCCGTTTCATTTCCGAGACTACGATTTCTACTGAATTGGGTAGCTTTCGTTCGATTGTGACACTTTTAATTTGTTCGTTCTTCATTATTTTATCTTTTATTAAATCGTTATCTAAATTCCAGAAGCTTGTCTGATTCGTAATGTCAGACAGCGATACGATTTCTTCACTATGTACATGAACATTCCCTCTCACTTCAACATGATTCACATGACTAAGAGGTGATTGGAGATACAAGATCCCGATTATTAATAGAAAAAATATAGACACATAAAAAATGAGTCTCCGATTTGCCTTTTGTCTTCTCTGCTGCTTAAGCTTCGGAATTCGATCTTCCAGTGTAAGGACTTTCCCGTTCTCCATTTGTTCATCCACCTAAAATATATTATTGTTCAACTTAAATCAGATCTATATATTGATTTATTTAGCTAAAATAAACGGCATTGTTAGTATGCCGTTTATTTTCATTACCATTATTAAATTATAGCACAATACTGTATGAAAATGGATTATTTTCGTCCAATTATTTCTACTTCCGTATGAAGCTCTACATGATATTTTTCAAGGATTGTTTTTTGAATATATTGTATTAAATCCAACACATCTTTTGCCGTTGCATGATTTGCATTCACAATAAAATTCCCGTGCATTTCTGATACTTGTGCTCCACCAATTTGAAATCCTTTTAGTCCTGCTTCTTCAATTAATTGTCCTGCATATTGAGGAAGAGGATTCCTAAATATGCTACCTGCACAAGGATAATTCCACGGTTGTGTTTCTCGTCTATAATCCTTATTCTTCTTTAACTCTGCCTTAATTTCATCCGCATTACCCTTTGTTAGTTTTAATACAGCAGCAACACAAATACCTGGTCTTTCCTTTTGCAGGACAGACGTACGATAGGAATAGTTCATCTGTTCGTTTGTTAGCCATTCGAACGATCCATCCTCAAATAAAATATATGCCTTTTCTAAAATTTGAGAGAAGTCAGACCGGTGTGCACCTGCATTCATGTATACCGCTCCACCAATTGATCCTGGTATACCGGCTGAAAATTCTAATCCGGATAGGCCTTTTCTCGATAGTACAGTTGCTAATTTTACAAGAGGATACCCACCACCAACTGTTACTTCTGTATCATTTATTTCAAGTGAATCTAACCCTTCACCCAGTTTAATGACTACTCCTTCAATACCTTTATCTGACACAAGTAAATTAGATCCTCTACCTATTGCTCTCCAATTCACACCAAGTTCTTTCACGAGTTGTATGGTCGTTTCTAATCCTTCAATAGTTGATGGTTCAACCAATATATCGGCAGGTCCACCAATTTTCATCGTAGTATGGTTTGCTAATTTTTCTCCTATTAAAACTTTACCAACGTTTGCTTCCTGAAGCCTACTAGCTAATTTCTCCATGCCTGACCTCCTAGTCTCAAGATGTCTATTACCTATAATATGCAGCCACCTGGGCGAATGTACTTTTTATTACGTCTATTAATATGGCTGTTTTCGTATAGATTGTTGCTTTGGATAAGTATCTCAAAAGCCAGAATTTCACCTTAGTATCTAGGTACTTCTACATAAAGAGAGTTGCTCTCTTCTAATCCTACCTCGATTTCCTTCAAAAACTGGTTATAGTTTTAGAATCGAGCAACAGCCATTAATAAACGTGGTTACTATAATTTATCATACTTTTCTATATCACTTTATCATAATGTATCTATTGAAATGAAGTAAAAACTATAGGTTAGAGAAAAACTCTATAAATAATAGAAAACCCTGCAAATGAACAGGGTTTTTAAGATTTAATATCTTGCATATCTACTAATATTCAGCAATACCCCGACAGCCATCAACATGAGCGTTAAGGAAGAACCACCATAACTTAAGAAAGGAAGTGTAATTCCTGTAACAGGCATTAATCCAATAACAACACCGATATTAATAACCACTTGGATGGCGATCATAGAGATAATTCCGATTGCCAGGAAGCTTCCAAACAAATCTGGAGCACCTAACGCAATTCGCACACCTCTCCATAATAGTAAGGCAAATAATAAGATAACAAGAGAACCACCGATAAATCCTAGCTCTTCTGCCAGTATGGCAAAGATAAAATCTGTTTGTGGTTCTGGTAAATAGAAAAACTTTTGCCTGCTTTTTCCTAGTCCGAGACCAAGCAGTCCCCCAGGACCTATTGCATACAGGGATTGAATAATTTGAAATCCACTTCCTAACGGATCTTGCCAAGGATCAAGGAAAGAAGTGATTCGTTTTATTCGGTATGGCGCAGATGCTATCAAGGCCACGAAACCTAATACACCGATTAAGCCTAAGCCCGCAAAATGAAGAATTCTTCCTCCTGCAACAAAAATCATGACCATACATGTACCGACCATAACCGTTCCTGTTCCTAAATCAGGTTGAAGCATAATCATTCCAAAAGCGAAGAACACTAATGATAAAGAAGGAATAAGGCCTTTTTTCAATGAAGTTATTTTCTTTTGATTTTCAGACAAGTATTTTGCTAGAAATGCAATCATGGCAATCTTCATAAATTCTGAGGGTTGAATAGAGAAAGCACCAACTCCTATCCAACTTCTCGCTCCACCACGAACTAAACCAACACCTGGTATTAGAACGAGTACTAACAAAATAAAACAAATGATTAAGACTACTTTAGACCACGTTCTCCACGTCCAATAGTCAATATTCATAATAAAAAACATTGCTATTACACCTAATCCCGCAAAAAGAAGCTGTCTTTTTGCAAAGAAGAATGAGTCCTCAAATTTATACGTAGCCCAAGCTGCACTTGCACTGTAAACCATGATCATCCCCACCGCTAGCAGCATAAGTGTGATGAATACTAATAAAAAATCAGGAGTAGATTTCTTCGTCGGCAATGGGATACACCTCAACTTTTGAATTAAGGGCAGATTCAATTGCTTTAGTAGGTTATGAAACCACTTGTCTAAAGAAAACGTCCAAGCCCTTACTTCAGTTTATGCACGGCATCCGTAAAAATGTCTCCTCTTACCTCAAATGTTTTATATTGGTCCCAACTAGCACACGCTGGTGATAATAAAATCACATCATTTGGATTTGAAAGCTTGTAGGCGACAGGTACCGCTTTTTCCACATTATCGACATGTTCAATCGTTTTAATTCCTGCAATTCTTGCAATTCCCATTAATTTTTCTGCTGTTTGCCCAAATGTAACGAGAGCCTTTACGTTTTTCATGTACGGAAGAAGCTCATCAAATTCATTTCCTCTGTCTAGTCCGCCGGCAAGTAAAATAATAGGCTGTGTAAATGCTGAGAGCGCTTTTGAGGTAGCTAATATATTTGTTGCTTTTGAATCATTATAGAAGTCTCTTTCATTAACACTACCAATAAATTGCAGACGATGTTTTACACCAGTAAACGTGCGTAAAACATGAACGATTGCCTCATTATCTACACCAATTAACTTACATACGGCAACAGCAGCAAGGATATTTTCTAAGTTATGTTCTCCTGGCAGTGCGATATCCTGCACATCAATTATTCCTTCACCTTTGAACTGTAGTTGATTTCCACTAATACATGTACCTTCTATGAGCTCTTGTTTGGTTGAGAAGTATACTTTTGTTGCTTTACTTTGTACTGCAAATCTCATTACTTCTTGATCATCTGCATTCACGACTGCAAAATCATTTTCTGTCTGTCCTCGAAAAATATTTGCCTTTGCTTTTCCATATTCTTCTCTTGTTCCATGATAATCAAGATGCGCTTCGAACAGATTAAGAAACACTGAAATAACTGGTTTAAATTCTTGAACACCCATTAATTGAAATGAAGACAACTCAGTTACAATATAATTGTCTCTTTTTGCTTCTTGAGCTACTTCACACGCTACTGTACCAATATTTCCAGCAATTAAAGGTTTTTTCTTTCCTATCTTCAGCATCTCATAAATTAAAGTAGTTGTCGTCGTTTTACCATTTGATCCTGTAATACCAATAAAAGGAGCTTCCGATATTTGATAAGCTAGTTCAACTTCTGTAAGAATTGGAATTTGAAGTGTACTTGCCTTTTGTAAGAGAGGATTTGAGTATGGTATACCCGGATTTTTTATAATGGCGAAAAGTTTTTCATCTACCAGCTCTAATGGATGAGAGCCACATACAACATGAATTCCTAATTCCACAAGCAACCTGGCTGTTTCATTCTCTTCTAACGGCTTCATGTCATTCACAGTTACATTCGCCCCAAGTCCATGAAGAAGCTTAGCCGCAGCAAATCCGCTCTTGGCTAAGCCTAAAACTAAAACATTTTTATTTTCATAGTTAGTAATCTTTTTCACTTACATCCACACCTCAATATAGATTCCAATCACTGCAAACAGTAATCCTACTGTCCAGAAGGTTGCCACTACCCTCCACTCAGACCATCCTACTAATTCATAATGATGATGAAGAGGGCTCATCTTAAAAACTCTTTTCCCTGTCGTTTTAAATGAGATTACCTGAATAATAACAGAAAGTGTTTCTAATACAAATATACCACCTATAATCACAAGTAATATTTCAAGTTTCAACATAATGGCAATTGCCGCAATTGCTCCACCTAGTGCTAACGAACCTGTATCTCCCATAAATACTTTAGCAGGGTGTGCATTAAATACTAAAAAGCCTAGTACTGCTCCTACAACTGCTACTGAGAAGATGGCAACATCAAATTGAGACTGGTACCATGCAAGAACAGCAAATGCGCCAAATGAAATGGCTGCAGATCCTGCTAATAAACCGTCTAATCCATCTGTTAAATTAACAGCATTAGATCCACCTACTAGCATAAATAATAAGAATACAAAATAAAACCATCCTAAATCAAAGGATAATTCAGTCCCAGGTACTCGAACAACTGTTGAAAAGTCATGTTGAATAAAGATAATAAAGAAGACAACGGCGATAATGATTTGCCCAATTAACTTCTGCTTTGAAGTTAATCCAAGATTTCTCTTCATGACAACCTTAATAAAGTCATCTAAAAATCCTAAAAGACCATAACCAAGAGTTACAAACAATAACAGGAATACCTCTACTGATACATCTGAATATTTATTCGCAATAACCAGGGTAGTCACAGTTATAGAAAGTAAAATCATGATTCCACCCATCGTTGGTGTACCTGTCTTCTTTTGGTGTGATTTCGGCCCTTCTTCTCGAATGCTCTGACCAAACTTTAATCGGCGTAAAAAAGGAATAAAGAAGGGTGAAAGAACAACTGATATTAAAAATCCTAATAATATGGTGTATAAAATAACTTGTTCTACCATTGCTCTTCCCCTCCTTCCTCTTCTATCAAGAGACTTGGAATCTCTTTTTTCATGAGAGTAGAAAGATTATACAATGTTTCCTCTATCTCCTTACTATAAATTTCACTATGTTTACATGTTATGGGTAATAAGAATTTAGTATGCACAGTTTCGTTCCCTTTCATAGAATACGTTTCAATATAATAATTTACGACCTTCTCTAAAGCATCCAGATAATTTTCAACGAAAAAAACCGGAAAATGTGTTGGTAAATATCTAGGAACATTATCTCCTTTTTTCCAAAGAGTTCCTACTGCTCCGTTCGTTAGTGCTACTCCAAGGTCCTTAACATTTTTATCGTGGTCAAAGGACAGTGGAATAAACAGGCTTTTGGGTAAGACCACATCAGGATTAGTGGTTACTGACTGGAATGTAATACTCTCTAATCCAATCCCCCTTTGCTCTTCAAAGATGTTTCTGACATCTTTTAATGTTAACATTCTGTTAATCTCTCCTTTATTGCCTCTTTCGCAACTTCACGATCATCAAAGTCAAAGACCTGATCCCCAATAATTTGATACGTTTCGTGACCCTTCCCTGCAATTAACACAATATCCTCTGGATTAGCGATATTGATTGCGTACTGTATCGCTTTCTCGCGATCAATAATAGTCGTATAGGCTTTACCTGTAACACCCGCCTCCATATCTTTCAATATTTGAACAGGGTCTTCTGAACGTGGGTTATCAGAAGTGAAAATCGCCTGATCCGCTAAAGTGGCAGCAATGTTTGCCATAATAGGTCGTTTTGTTTTATCGCGGTCACCACCACATCCGGCAATCACAATAACAGAACCTTTTGCAAATTCCTTTAAGGTCATTATCGCATTTTCAAGACTGTCAGGTGTATGAGCATAATCAACGATTACCGGAAAAGCCTGGCCTGCTTGAACAAGTTCAAATCTTCCAGGGACCCCTTCAATGTTCTGTAGACTATCCAGAATTACATCAATGGGAACTCTTGCAGCAACACATGTAGAGATTGCAGCTAGTATATTGTAAACATTAAATAATCCTAGTAATTGTATCTCAACGTCATACTGCTCACTATAGATTACAAGAGTAAAGGCTGTTCCGTTATTTGTCATTTTAATATTTGAAGCCATTACATCACTGTGATTTTTTATCCCGTAAGTAATGACATGTGCTGCAGTGCTTCTTTTATATTCTTCTGTAGCTGCATCATCATGATTTAATATCGCGAACTTCGGTTTATCCGAATTAAACGTGTTTCCTAATTGAGCAAATAGCAATCCTTTTGCTCTCTGATATTCAGCCATTGTACCATGATAGTCTAGGTGGTCTTGTGTAAGATTCGTAAAAACAGCTATATCATAATCACATCCATGAACTCTACCCAAATCAAGAGCATGTGATGATACTTCCATAATGGCTGTGTCTACCTGATATTCAACCATATTTGAAAAAGTCTTTTGTAGTGTCAAAGATTCTGGGGTTGTATTTTTCACTTCAAACGTTTGATCACCAATTTTTGTATGTATCGTTCCAATTAGACCTGTCTTCTTACCAGCAGCATTCATAATTTTCTCGATCATATGGGTAGTTGAAGTTTTTCCGTTTGTACCAGTAATACCTATTAACTGCATTTTATGTGTGGGTTGCCCATAAAATGCATCTGCTAGAATAGCCATTGCTCGTTTTGTATCATTTACGTACACAACTGGAACAGAAGTTTGAACAGGTACCTGTGCCAATATTGCAACAGCCCCATTTTGCACAGCTTGTGATACATAGTGGTGTCCATCTACCGTATATCCTTGAATACATATAAACAAGCTTCCTTGTTTTACTTCTCTAGAATCCATTTCAATAGAAGTGATGAGAGGATTATCTGTTAATTCATTGTTGTATGTAAGTAAGTGATTTAGTAATTTATCAAGTTTCATAAGAAATCCTCCTTTTAGAAAAAATAGTCCATCCTTATATATATTACATGATGTTTCCCATAAAAAAAACCAAGGATTTTACTCCTCGGTAACTTTGTCTTTGTTTTTGGCCGAATCTCCAAGGTATACACGTATAACTGATCCTTCTTCAATCTTAACTCCTGCTTTTGGAGCTTGTTGTATAACCGTATCTCCCTCACCTGTAATATCCAGTTTTAAGTTATACAGTTGTTGCCTTAGTTCATTTTTCGTCATCCCTAGCACATTTGGTACTTCAACTAAAATAGGGTCTGGGTATTTATATTTCTTTTCAATTTGACCTTTTCTAGGCTTTACATCCAATGCTCGTAAACTATCTTCCATAATATTTCCTACTATAGGTGCTGCAACAACACCACCAAACTGGATTGTCCCTTTCGGATTATCGACCGCAACGTAAATTACAATTTCCGGATCATCAGCTGGAGCAAAACCAATAAAGGAAACGATATGGTTATTTTCCATATACCTTCCGTCCTTAACCTTTTGTGCTGTACCTGTTTTCCCCCCAACGCGATATCCCTCAATAAATGCACCTCCACCGGATCCTTGTGCAACAACGCTTTCAAGAGCATGTCTAACTTTCTTAGATGTTTCTTCTGAAATTACACGTTTTTTTAGTTGAGGTTTATTTTCTTTCACTACTTTTCCTGTCTCTGGATCAATGAATTCCTTTGCAATATAAGGAGTATACAAGTACCCTCCATTTATTGCTGCTGATACAGCGGTTACCTGTTGAATTGGAGTTACTGATACACCTTGACCAAATGCTGTTGTAGCTTGTTCAACTGGTCCAACTCGGTCTATATTAAATAGAATCCCTCTACCTTCACCCTGCAAATCAATTCCTGTTTTTTGACCGAAGCCAAAATCTTTAATGTATTTAAAGAGTCGTTCTTTGCCTAATCTGTCTCCTAGCTCTATAAACCCTGGGTTACATGAATTTTGAACAACTTCTAAAAATGATTGATGTCCATGACCACCACGTTTCCAGCAGTGAATCGTTGCGCCACCCACTTTTACAGACCCACTGTCATTAAACTCATCTTTCTCTAAGTCTACTTCACCTTCTTCAAGAGCTGCAGCGAGAGTAATAATTTTAAAAGTTGACCCTGGCTCGTATGTACTCCACACAGGCAGATTTCGGTTATAAATTTCTTGTGGAACTTCTCTGAAGTTAGCTGGGTCAAAATTCGGGCGACTATCCATCCCTAGTATTTCACCTGTCTTTGGATTCATAGCAATCGCAATCATACCATCTGGATTGTATTTTGCTTCTGCAATATCTAATTCTCGATCTATTATTGTTTGGACTTTTGAGTCAACAGTTAGTTTAAGATCTAGGCCATCTTTAGGAGGCTCATAATCTGCAGATAAATTAGGCATCGGCTGCCCCTTTGCAGTCAAATAAGGTTGCACACTCCCTTTCTCCCCACTTAACTGTTCATCATAGTATGCCTCAAGACCCATTAATCCTTGATTATCAATTCCTGCAAAACCGAGTACATGAGATAAGTAACTTCCATTCGGATAATGGCGTTTAGAATCTTCCGCAATATACACTCCATTTATGCCGAGAGACTGAATTTCTCTTGCTTTCTCATGAGTGATTTTCCGTCCTTCATTTACTCTGACTAAGAAGCTGTTTTGTGTTAAGTATTGATATGCTTTCTCCTCAGACATATTTAACGTTGCTGCCAACTTCTGAGATGCTGATTTTGGATCTTTTATTTGTCTTGGCATGACAAACACAGTTGGTGCACTAATATTAGTTGCTAATGGCTCTCCGTTTCGGTCTAATATTTGACCTCTTTCAGGTTCAAAGGGGATATCCCGACTCCAAGAGTTCTTAGCCTTATCAGTCAACCAATCTCCTAACCAAAATTGCACGAAACCTAAACGAATATCAATTACTGTAAAAAGAAGTGCTCCTACTGTTAAAACGATCACTAATCTCCTTCTTACTGTTACATTCGAAACACGCATATTCCAAGATCCTCCCTCTATATAGAAGTACAAAATAGTTCATAAGCTATTTGTACAATCATTCTAGGCTCGTTTCATCATATGCTTGTACCTATAGGAATAGAACATGACTTCACTGTTGTTTAGATGGAATGCATCACGCGCGGTCTCTTTAATCGCCAATACTCTATTACTTTATTTGAGATTCTACCAGTTCTAACTGTAGTTTATAGTCTTTTATTTAATTCTTTACCGTTGCCGTTAGATATACGAATAAGAAAATAGAAAAAGACCTTCCGAATATCCAATCCGAAAGGTCCTAAGCATAACTTTGTATCTTCTAATCTACAGGCTCTTCTGCAGTGCTTTCTTCATCTAGTTGTTCCTCTTCTACCACTTTTTCTATCGAAGCATTTGGACTAGCTAGTTCAATGACAAGCTGATCGCCATCTTTCAATTCCGAAGAAGGTGCGATATTTTGATTCTTCACATATCCATGTCCAACGGTATTTACATTTAACCCAAATAAGTCACTAAGCTTCATCACATCGCGCAATGACCAAGTTGTCAAATCAGGAATAACATGATTACCGTCTGTTCGAAGCAACACTCTCTCCCCTGATAATACTTGTGCATTTGCGTATGGTGCTTGTTTGACTACCTTTGTACCGTCACCAACCACAACAACTTGCACACCTTTTTGGGTTAATTCATCGGTTACTGATGAAATATTCCTACCTTCATAAGAATCTAATTTAAATCCAATTTGTTTCTTCTTTTGTTCCTGCTTCACTTCTTCTGTAACTGTAGGTTTGATGTTTAGATATTGCAAACTGTTTTTCACTACACTGTTAAAGATTGCAGAAACCGGTTGTGATCCAGATTCTTGCAATGTAAGCTTGGGTTTTGTAACAGCGATATAGACTAATAGTTTTGGATTATCTTTCGGAACCATTCCTAAGAACGAGAACACATTATTACCATGTCCTGATAGATACGGTTTATCCGACTTAGGATCTGGAATTTGAGCCGTCCCCGTTTTACCCGCTACCTCATATCCCTCAATTCGATATGGCTTCCCTGTACCCTTTTCTGAGGAAACTACAGTACCTAAAATATTCATAACTTCTTTTGCTGTGTTTTCTGAGATTGGAGTACCTACTACTTCAGGTTTACGATCCTCGATCACCTCTTTAGTAGTTGGATTGACAATTTGATCAATAATATATGGTCTCATCATTTTACCGCCATTTGCAATGGCAGTGGCTGCTTGAATTTGTTGAATGGGGGTAACTGTTGTCCCTTGGCCAAATGAGGTTGTAACCTTTTCTATTGGATAATTGTAAAGAATATGACCATTAGCCTCGCCCGTTAAATCAATCCCTGTTGGTTTACCAAACCCAAAAGCTTGCAGGTAGTTTAATAATCGGTCATCACCATTCATTTTTTCCATAACAAGTTTAGCCATAGCTACATTTGAGGAGCGTTGGAAACCTTCTAAATAGGAGATTTGGCCCCATCCTCGACCACCATTATGATCTCTAATTGTTCGATCCAGTACCCTATATGAACCTGATTGATATGCCTCATTTGGATTAAACACACCTTCTTCAATTGCTGTAGCAAGTGTGAATATTTTCATTGTAGATCCAGGTTCAAATTGTAGTGCAATTGCATCATTCAGCATATAAGCATTAGCAGGAATATTATTTGGATTATAAGTAGGTCTCGAACTCATTGCAAGAATTGCCCCAGTTTTAGGGTCTGCTACAATTCCAACGATATTTTCCGGTTCATATTCCGTCATCACTTTTGACATCGAATCTTCGAGGAAAGCTTGAATTTTTTGATCTATTGTTAGATAAACATTTGATCCATTCTTTGGCGTGACAACTTTATCCTCTTGGAATAGAAGAGAAATTCCATTCCGGTCACTTTTTTTAGTAATTTCCCCGTCTTCTTCAACTAGGTATTTATCAAGGGTTTTTTCTAAACCTTGTAGTCCAACCACCTTGCCAGTTTCACTGTCCTTTCTGGCAAAACCAATCACGTGAGTGGCAAATGTACCATTAGGATAATAACGAATCGTCTCTTCCTTAAACGTTATTCCCGGTAATTTAAGATCACTAATCTCTTGCATCACCTGGTAACTTAAACCTCTGCCCTTGGAACCCAACTCAATTTGATATCTGTTCTTATCTATACCAGTTTGTAGGATTTCTAATAGATCTTCATATTCCATACCTAAAATAGGCGCCATTTTTTCCGCAGTCTGCTTGGGATCCACAATATGGCGGGGCTTGTCCTTTGGGCTATCCTTTGATGCTCTAGGACTTAAAATTGCTTCAATCGTATAAGCTGGTGTGTCCTTCGCAATAGGAATACCATTTCGATCCAGAATATTCCCACGGTCAGCATCAACAGTTTGAGTTCTTGAATATTTCTCTTCAGCCATGACAGGTAGCTCTTTACCCTCAACAGTACCAGTAATTTGGATATATAGAAATCTTGCAAAAAAAAGAAAAAAGAGCCCGGCAAATAGTATTGTAAATGCTGCTGCTCCTTTGTTTATGTTCGTGCTTTTCGTTTTCATTTTACCACGCTCACACTTTGAATTAGTCTTGGACTACTTTCACATTGTTTTCATTTAACATTAACCCAAGTTCATGAGCCTTTGCCCAGATACGTTCGTAAGTACTAAGCTCCATAATCTGATGATTTAGGTCAGCATTTACCTTCGCTTGTGTAGAAATAGATGCTTCTAGTCCACTGATATCTTTGTTTACAGAGTATATTTTAGCACTATTTGATACCATCACGATACCACCAATTACAACCATTAATGTGAACAGAAGGTAAAGTATTTTCTCACCAAATGTAATTTGCAATTTTTTCTTTGTTACACTCTGTACATGTTGCTCTTGCTCTAGTTCAATTTTACGTCTTTGCTGAATTTGATAAGCTAAATTACTCAAACTCCTTGCCTCCCTTTAGATTTATTTTATTTTCTCTGCAATTCTAAGCTTAGCTGAACGAGCACGATTATTTTCTTCTAACTCTTCATCTGAAGGTAAAATCGGTTTTCTATTCACCAATTTCAAAGCTGGCTTGTATTCTTCAGGTATAACAGGTAATCCATGCGGTAAATTTGGACCTGTTGACTGCTCTTTAAATATTGTTTTGCAAATGCGATCTTCAAGTGAATGGAAAGTTATAACACTAATCCTTCCCCCTACTGGTATTAAATCAATTGCCTCTAACAACGCATCTTCAAATACTTGTAGTTCATCATTAACTGCAATTCGAATTGCCTGGAAAACACGTTTCGCAGGATGCCCCCCGGTTCTTCTTGCGGGTGCAGGTATTCCATCTTTAATGATTTCTACAAGCTCACCAGTTGTTTCAATTGCCTTTTTCTCTCGATATGCTTCAATTTTTCTAGCAATCTGTTTAGAAAACTTCTCTTCACCATAATGGAAGAAAATTCGGACGAGCTTTTCATATGGCCAATGGTTTACAACATCGTAAGCAGATAGACTAGATTGCTGGTCCATTCTCATATCAAGTGGCGCATCGTTATGGTAGCTAAATCCGCGCTCAGGAATATCCAACTGCGGTGACGATACTCCTAAATCAAATAAAATACCGTCAACTTTATGTATACCTAGTTCATCAAGTCGTTCTTTTAAATATCTAAAGTTGCTTTTAATTAACACCACTTGATCCTGATAGCTTTTTAATTTTTCTTTTGCTGTTTCAATTGCTAAACTATCTTGATCAAATGCGAAAAGCTTTCCGCCTTTCGTAAGTCGTGATACGATCTCGTAGCTGTGGCCAGCGCCACCTAATGTACAATCTACATAGTATCCATCTGGTTTTATGTTAAGTCCATCTACTGCTTCATTTAGTAATACTGTTTTATGTTTAAACATCGGAGCACCTCACAAGAATTAAATGTCAAATCCTTCTAAATTCTCCGCAATCTCTGCAAAAGATTCCTCTGAATCAGAGAAGAAACCTTCCCAACTGTCTTTACTCCAGATTTCGATTCGGTTTGATACACCGATGACGACACACTCTTTTTCTAGTCCAGCATATTGCAATAGTGGTGCGGATATATTTATTCTCCCCTGCTTGTCTACTTCACATTCAATAGCCCCAGCAAAGAAAAAGCGGGTAAAGGACCGGGCATCTTTTTTCGTAAGTGGTAGAGCCTTCAATTTTTCCTCAAGGATTTTCCACTCATCTAACGGGTAGCCAAATAAACATTTATCTAATCCTCTTGTAACGATAAATGTTGTTCCAAGGTCATCTCTAAATTTGGACGGTACAATGATGCGACCTTTTGTATCAATATTATGATGGTACTCGCCCATAAACATGCCCTTGTCACCCACTTTCTACCCTAAAGCCACCACTTTCCACCACTTTTCACCACTTATATGTACTATTCTCTCTCATAATCACAATTCCTGCAAGAGGGCATTTACTTTTTATTGAAAAAATATATTAAAAGGAATGACAGTGAAACGTAAATTCTCTCAGTCATTGTGGAACGTAACTTTAATCTCAAGAACAAAAAAACTCTCCGCCATTGGCGAAGAGTTTAGAGTTATATATATATTACTTTATGTGTAAACTCATTTGAAGATAGTTGCTCTATCATATTCGGAATGAGATCAAAGCCATACATATTGACAAAATAAAAAATATTTAACATTCTTTCCTGCGGGAATTCATTCGGTTTCATTAAGTTCTGTATACGATTGTATTTGCGTAACGTGATTTCATGTTTTCGCTCTGTCTGCTTTTGAAACTCCTGTTCAAGAAAATCAAGCTGTCGATGGATCAACTCTTCATTCTTTTTAACCATTTGTTTCAAACTATCATGAATTTGAGAAGCATTGGATTCAAGTTTGAGATAATGGTCATGAAGAACTTCCTTCATCTTCATAATTTCTTTATCCGATTCGTAATCCCTAATTTCTCTAAGAAATTGCTGCTTATACTCAGTCACACCTTTTTGTAAGATTTCTTCTGTTTGTAGGTTTAATTCTTCTATTTCTCTTTGTATGGATCGTGTAATAATTGTAGACATTAACCTTGGAAAAACAGGAGGCATTCTGCGATCAACTACTTCGAATACCTCTTTCAACTCCGCCCAATAAGAAATTTCACCCGGTCCTGCGATGAAAGAAAGGGTGGGAAGTAAGAATTCCTGCATTAACGGCCTCGTTACAACATTGTTGCTAAATAAATGAGGCTCTGACTTTATTTTTTGTAAAAGTTCTGACTGTGTAAACCGGCACTCTCTTGTCTTTCCTTCAAAGTATGGAACTCCATCAATTGAAGAGTACTCGAGCAGTATTCGTTCCCCATTCATATGGTAAAAGAGATGCGCTGTCTTTTCTTCTGTTTCAATTAAGTTTGAATAACCTTCTTCACTTTTCTTGAATTGTTGCTTATGCAGGGCTGCATCAATCTCGGCGCTACTTTTCACTATACGTTCAAAGTAAGGCATTTCGATCTCGCGTAACTCTTTACTTGCAGAATCCATGACTATTAACCCTGTACTTTTGAATAAAAGGAATATAAGTCTGGCAAAGAAATCCACGTATGTAATTGATTCGTGTAAACATGTTTTTACTTTTTGAATAATGTCTTTACTCAGATCAGTTTCACCAAAATAAAAGAATACTTCCTCTACCCATTCGAGACATGCATCTTTATCCATTTCACCGTCGCTAAGTGATTTCTTTGTTCTCCACTTCTGAGTTAATGGTACTTTCTTGAGCGTTTCGCCTTTCTCAGTAAATATATGATTTACTTCTCCAAAGTCATGGTCTTCTCCAGCAATCCAGAAAACAGGCAACACTGGTCTATTCACTAGTTCCTGTAATTGACGGGCTTGATGAATGATCGTCATAATCTTATTAATCGTATAGACAGGTCCAGTTAAAATCCCCGCTTGTTGCCCTCCAACGACGACCATAGTATTTGGGTCTTCCAATTTTTTAATATTTTGAAGTGTAGATTCATCTGCTCCAAGCGATGAATTATACCGTAACAAATATTTCATCACTTCTTCACGAGGAAATGAGTGGTGCTCGAGTTCATTTACCCTCTCAACAAATGCACTTTGTTCAAAAGGAGAATAATGAAAATATTTATTTAATTGCTGGCTCTTATTTAAGTAATCTGTAATGAATTGATTTGTTGCGGGCACATTATGCTCACGTATTTCCATGAAAGACCTTCCTTTCTAGGACCCTAAATTTCTTTCTAGAGTATAGCACCTGGAAGAGAAAAAAGAAAAGTTATTGCTTGAGCTATAATTCCCAAATCCTGATTGATAATCCATATATCATTAACCCAAAATGAAATACTAGAAAAAACAAGAAATTACATCTCCATACCCCTTTAACGACCTTAGTGAACTTAACTTCTTCGTTCACCTTCCATTGTAAAAATAAGAATATGATAGCAATAAGCAAAATAAAAATTAAAATATAGGATACAAAGGAAACGTTAAAGATGACTTGTCCTAAATAATTCACTGAAAAGATTAAAAAGAAGGTTGTCACATCAACTGAATATTGAAATGCTCTTTTTTTCTTTTCTACAAATGTACGTAGAGCAATGAAAAACAATAAAAAACTTAAAAGCGGTATGGTTATGAACGTTGCAAGTACCCCAGAGAATAAGGAAGCCATCGCACTCTCTCCTTTATTTTTCTAACCCTTTAATTCCGTAATATAAAAAATCAATAATTGGAGTCGGGTGGTTGTTCTTCTTTTGGTGTGTTCGTAAGTAGCCTAATATACTCTCAATCTCGGTTTTGTTATTTTTCTCTATATCCCGTAACATCGAAGAACGGTTATGAGCAGTGTTCTCGCATACCGAAACAACTGTATTCCACCATGTATCAGGATTAACAGGATTTAGTAGTAAAGTAATTTCTTCAAATAGCTTTTTAAATAGCGAATAGAAGTATGGATTACGAAGGAGCTCGCCGTTTTCAACTCTCAATAATGCCGTTAACGGATTAATCATTGCATTTACCACTATTTTCGCGATTAACATTTCGTACCAGTCTTTTACTTCAACTATCGGAAATCTCTCCGAATGAATAGAAGGTAGAATGTCCTTCAATAACTCTTCATTACCCTTATATGTACTGATTTTCGTCATACCTACTCCAGCATGTACTACCGAATGCTCGTTCTTTCTTAATGCACCGTGTTCAACTACACCAACTAATAGCGTTTGTTGTGGCAGACTACTCATAAAATCAAGATGACTCATTCCATTTTGTATAAATAAAATTGGAGTTGAGAAATGTATCATTCGAATGATATCTTTTAGTTGTTGAAAATGATATTGTTTTACTGCGATTATGATGAGATCATGACTTTTGATCCCATGCATGATACAAAATGCTTGTACTACATGATTAGATCTATTGTCATCACTCGCAACGTTTGTAATCCCTTCTTCTGCTAGTATGGCAGCCTGTTGCTCAGTCCTTGTATACACAGTAACATGGTGCCCTTGTTCAGCCATATACGCTCCGAAAAGGAGGCCAATTGCCCCACCACCGATAATACCAACATTCATGTGAATAACTCCTTTAGACCTAAAGTACTTATAGTTTATCAAAAAAATAGCTTAAACTGTTTAATTAATCGTTAGATTTCATAATTTTTATTCAATAGTCAGTAAAAGTTAATAGGTGCTTTACGTTTAAACGAAATTAAAAGCCCTACGAATGTATTGTTCGTAGGGTCTTGTAGATTGTCTGTTTTCGTATAGGTTGTTGCTTTTCGCAAAAAATCCCAATGGCCGGAATTTTACCTTAGTATCTAGATACTTCTATACAAAAAGAGAGTTGCTCTTTTCTAATCAAACCTAAGTTGCTTCTAAATCAGGTTGTAAACCAAGAATAATTGTACTAAAGCAACAAAGTTTTAGAAAAGAGCCCTTAGATTAAACAGGATATACAGGATGTTTTCGCTCGCCAAACGGCATTTCTTTTGTTTCATATAACGCAAATCGGTTAACTAGAACATCTCTTAATTCAGAAGCAGCAACAATGTCATCAATAATCATTTCTGAAGCTAGCTTATAAATATCTATATGTTCTTTATATTCTTGATGCATCTTCTGCACAAATTGAATTCGTTCTTTCGGGTCTTCTATTTCGTTTATTTTATTTGAGTAGACAGCATTAACTGCCGCTTCCGGTCCCATAACAGCAATTTGGGCAGTAGGAAGTGCAATACAACAATCCGGTTCAAATGCCGGACCAGCCATTGCATATAGTCCTGCTCCATAAGCTTTTCGAACGATAACAGAAATTTTCGGTACCGTTGCTGAACTCATTGCTGCAATTAACTTTGCACCATGTCTAATAATTCCTGCTCTTTCAACCTTAGTACCAATCATAAATCCTGGAACGTCTGCAAGGAATAACAGCGGAATATGGAATGCATCACAAAGTGTAATGAATTTTGCGGCCTTATCAGCAGAGTCTACAAAGAGTACCCCACCTTTAACCTTCGGCTGGTTTGCAATAATTCCAACCGGTCTTCCATCTAATCTTGCTAGTCCCGTAATTAGTTCAGGAGCAAATAGTTTCTTTATTTCAAAGAAACTGTCGTTATCGATTAAGGAGTCAATTGCTTCATACATATCAAATGGAGCATTTTGGTTCTCTGGAACAATTTCTGTTAAAGAACGACCTTGCTTTGGTTCTACTCCCTCAATTACCGGAGCTTTTTCTTTATAATTGCTTGGAAAATAATCCAAGTATGAACGGGCGATACTAATTGCCTCTTCCTCATCCTGGGCTAATATGTCACCACATCCACTAACCGAACAGTGCATGCGTGCCCCACCCATTTCTTCAAGAGTAACTTTTTCCCCAATAACCTTTTCAGCCATACGTGGTGAACCCAAGTACATAGAAGCATTTTTATCAACCATTACAACGATATCACAAAAAGCAGGTATGTATGCTCCACCCGCTGCAGAGGGTCCGAAAAGCAAGCATATTTGTGGAATCATTCCAGATAGCTTCACTTGGTTATAAAATATTTTTCCTGCTCCTCGGCGGTTTGGAAACATATCTAATTGATCTGTAATTCGTGCACCTGCGGAATCGACTAGATATAACATAGGTGCCTTAAGTTTTTCAGCTGTTTCTTGGATACGAATAATTTTTTCAACCGTTCTTGCACCCCAGGAACCAGCCTTAATTGTAGAATCATTCGCCATTACACAAACCGTTCTACCTTTAATTTTTCCGATTGCAGTGACTACACCATCTGCAGGGAGGTCTTTTGCGCTATTATTTGCAAACATCCCGTCTTCTGTGTATTCACCATTATCAAATAATAATTGTAAACGATCACGAACAAAAAGCTTATTCTGCTCCTTTAGCTTCTCATGATACTTAGGTGCTCCACCATTAGATATTACGGATCTCTTCTCATTTAATTGCTGCTCAAGTTGTTCAGTTTTTAACACGTTGTTCACCTCGAAAGTTCAATTTATTTTAAAACGACTAAAACGTCACCCTCGTTTACAAAATCACCGATGTTAACTTTAATTTCTACGATTTCACCAGCATCCGTACTTTCAACTGGAATTTCCATTTTCATTGATTCTAAAACTAATAGTGTTTCACCAACTGCCACACTTTGACCAACTCCTGCTATTACGTTAAATACTGTTCCTGCCATACTTGATGTAATTTCCTTCATCTTCTATTCCTCCATTATGCTTTTATCTTTGTTAAATATGATGTCGTATAGTTCCCTTTTTGGTATGAATCCTCCGATAAGATCTCTTCAAAAAGAGGCGCGTTATGCTTGATCCCACTAATGGTAAGTTGACTAAAAAATGATCTTGCTTTATCAATTGCCTGGAGGCGATCCTCTCCATAGACAATGATTTTGGCAATCATCGGGTCATAAAATGGCGTAACGGTCGAACCACTCTCATAGCCGTAATCAATTCGAATACCTTCCTCAATCTCGTACGAAAATTCATCTATCTTCCCTGGGGAGGGCATAAATGTTACAGGGTTTTCAGCATACAATCTAAATTCAATAGAATGACCGTTGGATGTAATCTGATCTTGACTTTTAGGTAGTTTTTCACCAGAAGCCACTAAAATCTGCCATTCCACTAAGTCCAGGCCTGTTACCATCTCTGTTACCGGATGTTCAACCTGTAATCTAGTATTCATTTCTAAAAAGTAAAAGTTCTCATCTTCATCAACAACAAATTCGATTGTTCCTGCATTAACATAGTCAACTGACTTTGCAGCCTGCAAGGCAGCCTTACAAATCTCCTGTCTCTTCTGCTGTGACAAAAACGGACTTGGTGATTCTTCAATTACCTTTTGATTACGACGTTGGACAGAACAATCACGTTCAAATAAATGAACGATATTACCGTGAGCATCACCGAATACTTGTACTTCAATATGTCTTGCATTTGTTATGAATTTCTCTAGGAACACTTCATCATTACCAAAGTATGCCTTTGCTCTTGTTTTAGTAGTTTGATAGGCATTTCTTAATGATGCTTCATCCTCACACTTTTGCATACCTATACCACCACCGCCACCACTTGCCTTTAGCATGACAGGATAGCCGATTTCTGCAGCGAATGAACAGACTTCTTCTAGATCAGATAGTCCATCCGCACTCCCAGGTACTACCGGTACACCAGAGTTTTTCATTGTATGACGAGACGCAATCTTATCTCCCATTAGAGAAATGGTCTTTGCTGTTGGCCCAATAAATTTAATGCCCTTCTCTTCAACTTTCTTCGCAAATTCTGCATTCTCAGAAAGAAAACCATAACCTGGATGAATCGCATCCACCTGTTCTTTTTCTGCAATCTCTACAATTAAATCAGAATTCAAGTAAGATTTTTGAACAGGAGGCTCCCCAATGCGATAAGCAACGGTTGCTTCTCTAACATACGGCAACTCTTTATCCGCATCTGAATAGACAGCTACAGTTTCAATATTTAAACGTTGACACGTTTTAATGATTCGAAGTGCAATTTCTCCCCTATTAGCGATTAAGATCTTTTTCATTTCCTCCAGCTCCTTTCTACCCCTAACTCATAAGAATGTCATCTCGTTAATGAAATAACACGCTAAACATAATGCAGTGACGTCATTTTATAAATCCGCCCCTATCACTATTATTTCTTTACTTTTCATAAAATTCCTTCTTTCATTGTAACCGCTTTCGTAAGTTTGTGCAGAATTTTTTGTTTTTTTGTATTATAATGTAGGAAAGATTAATTGAAATCATTTTTATTTCTCATTATTTTTTTGTATGATAATAAAGTAGAGATGATATACGACAAAGGGGGTTATAATATGGCATTAAAAGTTGAAAAACTTCGAGTTAACTATAAAACGTTAGAAGAATTTAAGAAATTTAAAGAATATGGCCTGCAGGAACTGTCTATGTTAGAAGACCTTCAGGCAAACATTATGGAAGATGATATTGAATCTCCATTTTACGGAATTTATTATGGTGATAAGTTAGTTGCACGAATGAGCTTATACCGTGTTGATCAAAAGGAAGACAAATATTTTAACCCTCCTCAAGAATACTTGGAACTTTGGAAATTGGAAGTACTGTCTGATTATCAGCAAAAAGGATTTGGAAAAGCATTAGTTGACTATGCTAAAGGCTATAACTTGCCTATTAAAACGAATCCTCGTGTTAAATCAGCAGAGTTTTGGAGTAAGATGGGCTTTGAACCCGTTGAATATGATATGGAACGGGATTTTGGTGCAAACCCACTTGTTTGGTATCCGACTAAAGAACAATAAGTAGTATATGTCAAAATGAAAACCAGCTAGATTTTCCTAGCTGGTTTTTATTTATGGCTATTTTCGTAGAGATTGTTACTTTGCGTAAAAATTCCAAAAGTAACTTTAGTATCTAGTTACTATTATATACATAAAGAGAGTTGCTCTTTTCTAATTCACCCTGGATTTGCTTATTTATTATTTTTCCACTTTTTCTAAGTTACCATTTCTTTCAATTTGAAATTTCACTTGGCGATTTTTTGGATCCTCTTCTTGAAGCATCATCATTTTCCTTGCACGATCCATTATTCCCATTAATGCTTTATAATCTTCTTTCACCAGATCCAACTGTTTTTCAACTTCTTTTTTCTCTTGTTTCAATCTAGTATTCTCTTCCTCTAGAGAATTCACACGACCTTTTAATTGATCGTATTGATCTTTGAGAGTTCCTTGTGTATCTTCTGATTGTTCATATCTTCTTAAGTAGGCAATAACATCAGACAGGGTCAGTTGATCCTCACTAGATAGGTGACTTTCTTCGATACCTTGATTCTTCTCTACCTCATGAATCTTTGCAACCGGACTCTCCTTTTTTAATTCTTTTCTTTGTTTTTTTGCTAATTCAATTCCTTGTTTATATTGTTTCCTTACGTAAGAATTCCATCTAAACCCACATGCAGCAGATGTTCTTGACAGTTTTCTTCCAACTTCCTCAAATGCTGTTAGTTGGGTACCACCTTCTCTAATATATTTCAATACAACTTCTGCCAATAGTAAATCTTCATCTTGTGTCCAAGCATCTTGACGCACTGTTGTCATTCAAATACCCCCTAGTCACGTTTTTATTTCATACATATGCGACTAGTAGAAAAGATAGACATAGGAATACTCTAGTAAAGAATAAATTTTTCATATTGCCGGTCAATATTTCAAAAGAATACGAATGACATATATGGTTTACATGAATATTTATTTATCTTTTTTTGTTAAGAATTTATTTACTGCGTTGTGATGTTCTTCACCTTCCCAAAGTATAGAACATTGCTTTATCTCAGCATTCATTCTAGTTTTCAAGTTCGAAGCGGTCCATTTTCTTACTGAAATCTCCTTATATGATGAAAGTACGGAAGGTGAACTAGTATGTAATAGCTCTTCAATCCAATTAATCCCTTCCTTTCGAAATTCTATTTCATTGAACACTTTATTCAAATATCCAAGCTCAATGCCCTCATCAGAGGAGTAAACGTTTGCAGAATATAGCATTTCATACGCTTTATCATAGGGTAACTTTTCTACTAACATCGTTCCACCACCCCAACCTGTAGTAATACCGAGCTTTCCCTGAATAAAGCCAAACTTAGTTGATGTCTTTGCAATACGAACATCACAGGCTGTTGCAATTTCGCACCCTCCACCTACTGCTGTCCCATTCATAAGTGCAAAAGTGGGACGGTTCAATGTCATGAGTTCGAAGAGTATGTCTCCCATTTTAGAAAGCATAGAATAGGCCTCTTCTTTCGTATGTAATCCGTGAAATACTGATAGATCTCCACCAGAACAAAATGCTTCCTCTCCAGTTCCTGTAATGATTAACCCCTTTATGGATACATCACTTTTCACCGTATGTATCGCTTCCTTAAAGCCTTCCATTACATCATAGTCAATTGCATTTCTTACATCTGGTCGATTAATTGTAAATAACAGTAAATTATTGTCAAGATGCTCAAGTTTAGTCTTCTTCATCATCGAATCCTCCGATACATTTTCAAAAGTATAATGAAAAAAACCGTACTAGATACTAGTACGGTCTTCATCTTCATGTATTATTTGTTTACTACTTCTTTCCCTTTGTATGTTCCACACTCTTTACATACACGGTGAGCTAATTTCATTTCACCACAGTTTGGGCATGCCACCATACCAGGAATTTCTAACTTGAAATGTGTACGGCGCTTTCTCTTTGCAGTTTTAGATGTTCTTCTAAAAGGTACAGCCATTCGTCCCACCTCCTTAAAAAGTCACATAGTTACATTGTTACTTATCTTTTTCAAAAAAGTTGGCTAATCCAGCAAGACGCGGATCAACTTTTTCTTCTAATTCAAGTTCGGTTATGACTTTCCAATCTCGTCCTTCTTGAGGCGCACTCTTCTCTTTATCCGGATTGTCCGCAAAAATTTGCATTGGAATCTCTAAAAGAATGTTCTCCTCAATGACAGGCATTAAGTCAATCACTTCACCTTGAGGTTCATGAAAATCCTCATCAACCTCAAATTCTGCAGGTTGCAGAAGAAAATGTTCAGTTGTCGTGATATCAAATGGTAATTCAACATCAACTAACGTTCTAGAACAAGGTAGCACAAGTGTGCCAGTAAGATGTAAATGAAAAGTTGCCTTATCACTACTTACGTCAACTCTGCCAGTTACTTTAACTGGAGATACATCACGTATCTCATGATTTTTCTTTTTCAGTTCATTCACTTCAATAACCTCATCAAGTGTTAGAGGTTTATGAAGATATTTTTTCAACTGATGTATATGCCATTTCATCATATTCACCTCTAAGAGCAACAAAATAAATTATAGCTTTGTATAATAGAATTGTCAATATTTTTTCTTTACACTATACTTATGATTATACAAGGCATTTACGAGCATATAAAATGCTAATTGAATCACTATAGAACACTTTAACATGTTTGTCTATGAAATGCCAATCGAATCAATATATTAAATTAATTGATTAACTTCTGGACCTTTTTACCTGTCCAACTCTTCTAAAAGTGGGTGATTTGTTGAAGACTGCTGGTGTAATTGTTGAATATAATCCTTTTCATAACGGACATTTATATCATTTACAAAAAACAAAAGAAATAACAAATGCCGATGTTGTTGTTGCTGTGATGAGCGGTTATTTTTTACAACGTGGTGAGCCTGCACTATTATCAAAATGGGCTAGGACAAGAATGGCCCTTCAATCTGGTGTCGATCTCGTTGTTGAACTTCCGTATGCCTTCTCCACACAAAAGGCCGAATTGTTTGCGAATGGAGCAATCTCTATTTTAGAGGCTATGAATGTGGAAGAGGTTTGCTTTGGTAGTGAATCAGGTGACATTACTTCCTTTTCAACTACTTTATCTGCAATGAAAGAAAACAAAAGAGAATTTGACTTCCTTGTTCAAAAATATAGTAAAAAGGGAAACAGCTATCCGAAAGCAGCTGCACTTGCGTTTCATACATTACATATTTCCGGTGAGACAGTGGACTTAAGTCGTCCTAATAATATACTTGGATATCATTATGTTAAGGCTATCGCTGATCAACAAGCCTGTATCCGACCGACAACCATTACACGTACCGGTGCTAATTATCATGACGAGCATTTCCACTCACCCTCTATTGCTAGTGCAACAAGCATTCGTAAGGCACTATTTTCTAAAGAAGGTACCTTTCAAGATATTCTAAATTACGTTCCAGCACCAACGTATTCAACTCTACAGGATTATCAAAATGAAGTGGGGCAGCTTCATGAGTGGGAGCAATATTTCTCCTTGTTGAAATATAAGGTATTAACAACTGACCTACCTACACTGGAAAGCTTATATGAAATGGAAGAAGGACTTGAAAACCGCATTGTTTCCTCAATTAAGGAAGCGAGGAGCTATCATGAATTCATGGAATCCTTAAAAACAAAGCGTTATACTTGGACAAGACTTCAAAGGGCTTGCACACACATTTTAACTCATACAACTAAGGATACCATAAAGCGTGTCACAGCTACTCCTAAAGCTTCATATATCCGATTACTTGGGATGAGTCAGGCTGGACGATCCTATCTTCAAAAAAACAAAAAAGAATTCCAGTTACCGCTTCTAACCAAATTAACATCAAAGCCTTGTGATATGCTCCAACTAGATATCAAAGCATCAATGACATACGGAATGGTTTTACCCGAACCACTTCGTTCAGATTGGATGAAACGCGAGTACTCTACGCCTCCCATTCAGTACGATGAAAATACAAAAACATTTTTACGGTAAGGCTCTTTTCGTAAACATGTTGCTAATATTCAAATTAGACATTTTTTCTCTCTAAATAAGCTTTTAAATTCACCTCGTACTCACTTTGTTCGTAAAATAATCTAATATGCGATTACAATAAAAAAACTAGCTGTTTTGCAGCTAGTTTTTCTTTCAGTTACTCTATTCATTCTCTATACCAAATTCTGGCTTACCTATTTCAAGGACTGTAAATAATTTAGGGCATCATCTAGTGTATCTACAGGAATGACTTTCATATCAGTTTTGATTTCTTTTGCTTTTCGAACAGCGTCATCATAATTGGAATGTGCTCGTGGAGCAAAAAAATACTGTGCTCCAGCTTTGTCTGCCGCAACAATTTTATGGACAATCCCTCCGATTGGGCCCACTTTTCCATCATAATCCATCGTACCAGTTCCAGCAATTTTAAGTCCTTCTGTTAAGTCTCCCTCTGTTAATTGATTGAGAATTTCCAATGTGAACATTAATCCAGCAGAAGGACCACCTACTGCAGATGTATCAAACTCTACATCCGGATCAACAATAATTTCACGATCTGTAACTAATGAAATACCTACTCCTATTTTGGCTGGATCCTCAGGAAATGGCATTAATGTTATGGTTTCTTCCATTTCCTTATCATCACGTTCAAAAGAAACTGTTACTGTATCCCCTTTTTTTAAACTGCCGACATTATCAATAAATTGTTCGGAGCTTTCAAGAGGCTTGCCATTTAATTCAAATATACGATCTCCTACTTCAAGCTTCTCTTCTGCATCCATCCCTTTCACGATGCTCATGACGTATACACCGTTATATTTGTACGTAACTCCTTTTCCTGCCTTTTCGTAAGCGACGGCAACAGCAACATTCTGAGACAAATCCATTGCATGAAGCTGTCTGTAGTAATAATCTTTATCAGACTCTCCTTCTACCCTCATATCTTCTGCTGGTACCAATTCAAGGTTTGGAGAAATACGAGACCAAACATATGTATACGGGTTAATTTGACCCCGACTGACTCCAACAGTTGTCATTAAAAATTCACCAGATGAACTATCCGCTCCCTCAACCTTTACGATAGGTTCAAGTTCATATGCTTCTCCAGGTAAATTTAAATAGTAAGGCAGCTTAATGAAGTTTACGATTACGATTAAAATAACTGTTAGAATTAAGAATAGGTATTTTTTATTGGTATATCTTTTACTCACTATTTTTCTCCTTCCATTCTTCCATCACTTTAATGATCGAAGGAAGTACAAGCTCTGCTTCCTCTTCCCCAATTTTTATAATTTCATCAATATTCGTAAAAGCTCTAGAGCTAAAATTCTCAACATGTGGTCTTATCATAATATCTGACGCAATTTCCCTATGTTGAACTAGTTCATCCTGCATGATATCAATACTTTGTAAAATCACATCAAAAATAGAAGTAATCTCCTCATTTATTTTAACATGTGACACATCAACAGCGATAATTAGATCTGCTCCCATGTCTCTAACTACAGAAACAGGAACTCTATCACTCACTCCCCCATCAACTAATAATCTATCGTTTACTTTCACCGGAACAAAGATCCCCGGTATTGAAATACTGGCTCGAACTGCATCAGCAATTGGCCCTGTTTGAAATACTACCTTTTCTCCATTTTTTATGTCTGTGGCGACGATTGAGATCGGAATTTCTAAGTCTTCTATATTCTTTCCATGTGTAAATACTTTTACTAATTCTTTCACTCTATTACCAGCAATAAACCCCATCTTTGGTACGGTGAAATCTAAGTAATATTTCCTCTTAAAAGCTATTGCCAGTTTATATAGACGATCTATTGGATGTCCAGCAGCATAAAAACTTGCTACGAGTGCTCCCATACTACTTCCAGCAATAAAATCAATTGGAATATGATTTTCTCTTAGCACCTTAATGATACCTAGATGTGCAAATCCACGTGCTCCACCTGAGCCTAGTGCAAGACCAATTTTTGGATGTCTCAAGCATATCACTTCCCAAAAGTTTTTTCATCGTTTAATACAAAACTGATGGTCTAAAAGAGCCCCCTATACACGTATATTGATACAGTAGTGGACAACCGGTATTTTTTTGAATAAGGAAAACAAACACCGGTATGAAACAACATGTAATTCTTACAAAGGTACTGCTTAAAATACAGCCTTTCTCATTCATACTCGATGAATAATTATTTTAGAAGTTTAATTCTTTAGGAGGTACAGTAGTGATATTATCTAGAGTAAAAACGTTATTTTTAGCAGTCTTTGTGACGTTGATGGCAGTTGCACTGATCTCCTTCCCACAGGAGTCATTTGAAGCTTCTATAAGAGGCCTTGATATGTGGTGGAAGGTCGTTTTTCCATCCCTTCTTCCTTTTTTTATTGTTTCGGAGATGTTAATCGGATTTGGTGTGGTTAGCTTTATTGGAGTCATATTAGAGCCCATAATGCGTCCACTGTTTCGCGTTCCGGGAATAGGCGGGTTTGTGTGGGCAATGGGTATGGCTTCTGGATTCCCCGCTGGTGCAAAGTTAACTGCCAGAATGCGCCAGGAGGAACAATTAACAGCAATCGAGGCTGAACGTCTTGTTTCTTTTACCAACTCCTCAAATCCTCTATTTATATTTGGGGCCGTTGCCGTTGGCTTTTTCCATGATCCTAAAATAGGACTTGTTCTTGCTCTAGCTCATTACTTAGGAAATATTTGTGTAGGATTAATCATGAGATTTCACGGAGCATCCGATCAACCGAAGAAGTCAAAAGGAAACAAAAGAATCTCAATTATCGAAGCCTTTCGTGTGTTACACCGTACACGAGTAAAAGATAACAGACCTATCGGAAAGCTATTAGGAGATGCGGTACTTTCTTCTATCAAAACACTCTTAATGATTGGCGGATTTATTATTTTATTTTCTGTACTCAACCAAATTTTATCTTTAGTAAATATTACACAGCTTATCGGATTATTAATCTCGTTCTTCCTACAATTACTTCACCTGTCACCTGACTTAAGTGTTCCTTTCATATCAGGACTGTTTGAGATTACACTAGGCAGTGATTTAACAAGTGATACAGATGCCTCATTATTACATAAAGTTATCATCACTAGTTTTATATTAGGGTTCTGTGGTTTCTCTGTTCAAGCACAGGTTGCAAGTATTCTATCCGAAACTGATATCCGATTCTATCCGTTTTTTATTGCACGTATTTTTCATGGGTTTATTGCAAGTATTTTTGCCTTTTTACTATGGACTCCTCTTTATGAAAATGCAACAGAGAGTAGTCAATCACTTGCTATCCCCGTCTTCAATATGACCCTGCAATCTTCGAATGAAATGGCTCAATTGTGGAATGTATTAATCGAGCTTGGACCTATCTTTACAATTCTCTCGTTATTCTTATATGTAATTCTATTGTCTAGGAGATTATTTGAAAGATAAAAGGGGTAGACAAAAGACCACTCGAACTTTTTGAGTGGCCTTTTTACTTGCAGGCAATGGTTTTGAGAATTTCCTTTATAATGCCAGATGATAAATATGTAATTCTCCTTTTGGCCCCATTACTCTAATCCCTTTATCAATAAACCCGCTTTTTTTATATAATAACTGGGCCGTCACGTTTTGCTTATTGACTGCCAGTATGATTTCGTTCTTAGTATTAAAGTGATTCTTCACGAATTTCGTAAGTAGTTGCATCGATTGCTTGGCAATTCCTTTTCCTTGATAAGTGGTCTGAACTGAGTAGGCTCTTAATAATAATGCTTTCTCGTTATCGCTATATTCTTTCACTCCGTTATATCCATGCAAAACAAAAAATCCAACAGGCAAACCGTTCAGATCTATGATAATTGGAAATCTTTCCTCGTCATTTTCACACATCTTAATCGCGTCTAATGGAAAGGCCGTATAATAGGAATGCTCTTCAGAAAGTTCATAATGCTGTAGGTGTTCCTTATAGTCGTCGT
Source organism: Bacillus sp. BGMRC 2118 (assembly GCA_008364785.1). GTDB lineage: Bacteria > Bacillota > Bacilli > Bacillales > SA4 > Bacillus_BS. Next base: position 263,081 of record VTTJ01000005.1, read on the forward strand.
TGTAAAATTCCAAAGTTACTTGTTTAATCTCAACTCCTTGTGACATAGCCGAAGTCCCCTTTTAACATATAATTCCAATTATAACACAAAAAAGCACTCAGGCTATGTGAGTACTTTAGCTAATTTTTATTGAAATTTCTTTTTTAAAGCTTCCTCCACTGCCTGTGGTACAAGGTCTTTAATATTCCCGTGATATTTGGCTGCCTCTTTTACAATAGATGAACTCAGGAATGAATATTGATTATTAGTCATCATAAACAAAGTTTCAATATTCTCGTTTAGCTTTCTGTTCATACTAGTGATTTGCATTTCATACTCAAAATCCGATACAGCTCTGAGTCCGCGCAAAATAGCATTTGCTTTAATACTCTTTGCATAATCGATTAGTAACCCTTGATAAGAATCTACTACTACATTGGGAATGTCTAAAGTTACTTGTCGCAATAGCTCTTTTCGTTCTTCTACTGAGAAAAGTGGATTTTTTGACGAATTATTTAATACTACTACATAAACCTTTTCAAATACCTTAGAGCCACGTTTAATGATATCTAAATGCCCTAAAGTAACCGGGTCAAAGCTCCCTGGACATACTGCAATTTTTGACATATTGGGTTCCCCTTTCATGACAACTACTATGTAATTCGTATTGTTTTACTATTCTATATTTGGATAATGATAAATCGAAATTGCAGTTATTCCGTAAACCTCATGTCTTTTAAGCTGTAACATTCCAATTTGTTCAGGTAATTCAGCTTCTACAACGTGCTCCACCACAATTGCTCCATCCTTCTTTAGAAGACTGTTCACATCCAGTATTGAGATAAGCGCTTTCAACTTATGATTATGATAAGGTGGATCTAGGAAAATCAAATTAAATTGAATGTCTCTTTTAATTAACGCTTTTAATGCACGTTCTGCATCATTACGATAGATCTCGACTTGATCTGTAAGTTTACACGTTTCCACGTTTGTACGGATTGTAGAGATTGCTTTTGGTTCTTTATCTACAAAAATAACCTTATCCAATCCTCTACTTAACCCTTCTATACCTAAACCACCACTACCACCAAACAAATCTAATCCGATTCCTCCATCGAAATAAGGACCTATCATATTAAAGATTGATTCTTTAACCTTATCTGTTGTTGGTCTTGTAGACTGCCCAGGAACTGCTTTTAGTGGATGTCCTTTACATGTACCAGAAACAACTCTCATATATTTCACAACCTTATGATTCATTCACTCTTTATATTAGATGACAATGAACGACATAATTCTAGTCATTCTTTCACCAACTTTTATCCTAACATAATTATTTAGAAAGGAAAACATTTGCCATATTAACACCACTCGTTATTTGTGACCATTCGACATTTAAAGAGTGTTTTAGTATTGATGGCAAATTTTTTTCAAATTATGACAAATAAATGTAGTCAAAATGTATAGCTACTCACCATTTGGTCATACTTAGTAGTAACAACATCCTTTGCGTGATGTTGTTGCCAACCGCGGAGAAGACTTACGTTTCCCCATAAGTTCTTCCTCCGGTTTCTCCTCTCCCTTTGCCTTCTTACTCTTAAAGCTCGCTTTAAGAAATAGAGGGACCCTGTAGTTTACATAAACTACAGGGATTTTTTTGTTGAAGTCACTAGAGCATATAACTTTCTGTTATTTTTATGGTATTATGTTAGTTGATTTCATCTGAAAGTGAGGACCTATTATGGTACAACGATTTATTGAACTTGGAGAAGGATATTCCGATATTTATGAACTGATAGAAATAGGGAAAACGAATAAACATCGTATTAGAGCGCTAATAGAATTACATACAACAAAAGGCGAAAGAAGTGTTACCTCTGTAGCAATTGCACTTCATCCTACTGCAGTCGGTGATTTCCTGCCGATTTATATTTGTAAAGAGGGTATACCACTTTCACCTGAGAAGCCGAGTGGAAGATTAGCTCTGTTTCAACAATTAAGTGCAGAGTTAGACAAACCGATTAACCGATTTGAAGTTAAGAATTCTAATTCCTTTGCAGATGATGATTTGTTTTATCAATATTTAACAGGTATATTACGTCTATATCATGTGATTCCACATATATAAAATAAAAGGCTTCTTTCGTATTGATTTTTGTTTTGCATAGAAACCCCCAAAGTTGGATTTTCACCTTAGTATTTAGAGTTGCTCTTTTTTATCCAACCTTAAATTAACCCTAAAACTCGTTGTACACCCAGAATAATTGTACTAAAAGCAACAATGTTTTAGAAAATAAAAAAAGGACTCTCAAAGAGTATGAGAGTCCTTTTAGATTCCTACCTTGTAATCATATTCCTTCGCCTTATCTGGTCTTGAATTTTCATACTCTGTTTTAATAAAAGGTTTATATGACGGTTCAACAGATTTCACAAATGGTAACGCTGACAACTTTTTCATCATTTGTTCTGTTTCCTCCATATTACAATATAAAACACAGTATTTTAATCGTTTAGATACATAATGTATGTTTCCAAAACGACGTAGGTTTTTCACTTGCTTTAAATGGTGCAACCAAACAACTATTCCTTGACGCTGTTCAAACATCATTACTTCCCCTTTTGGCTTCATCTATTTTATTCATTCTATCAACTTCTTACGTTATGGCTGTATTAGGATTGATTGATTTTCTTACAAGGCGGTTACCACGTTAAACTCAAGATTTCTCGGCTTTTTTTATCCAAGAAATGAATCGTTACTCTCTATTTGAGCAATTAACCATTCTTTGATGTATCAAAAAAATGTTTACGAAATGAGCCTACAATACTTAGTATGATGTTTTATATATGCCTTTAACAGATAGTCTACATGAAGTATGTATTGCAAGCAATAATAAACGTAAACGAAAAAGGAGAATGTATGATGAACCTAGATGATATTTGGGTTAAATTCCTTCATGAATTGTCCTCCATTCAACAGTATCACTCCGTAAAGAAACAAGTATACTCAGGATTTCCTTTTCTCTATATTGTTGTGAGCCATGAAGCAAGTTTAATACAAGAAGACATTGATGCAACGATTCAAAAAGCTGCTGCACGTTCTATGAAAGGGAAAAGACTTCATTCTGAAACGACCTTTGTGAGACAAGAACAATATTTATTTGTATACAGACATCGATTTTATGTACCACAAGAGAAAATGTTTTGCTGTGGGAACTTATGTGTGAATTGTGTAAGGTTAAGAACTTAAAAGCTTGTGTTATTACTTTGTTATAATGGCATTAAAAATAACCATAAGCATGATGCCCATGGTTATTTACAACCGCAGCTTCCTCCAGAACCGCATCCTCCCGTACTGCAGGAAGACATGGAATCAAAGAATGGATTGCCTGTTGGAACTTTTATATATTCCGACACTGCCTTTCCAATTAACACACTAATCTCATCTAACAGCTCTTGTAATTCCTTTTCTGCCTTTTTAAAGTTAGCGATGACTGGGTGCAAGTCAACATCTCTCTTCACATATCTAGTTTCCATGTTTACTTCTTTATAATCAGGATGATATTTCCCAAATCGTTGAACCTCTTCATAACGCTCTTTTATATGAACAAATCTCTTAATAAGATTTTGTGCCTCTTGATTGGAATGAAGTAAATGATATGCAGCTCGATATTGCTCTGCAACATCTGAATGAATAACCATGCGAGCTAACAACTCCGCTTCCTCTAGCAGCTCGACTCTTTCTAAGGTTGCTAACAAATCACAACACCTCCTTTTACTATCATACCATGAATAAGTATTGATACAAAACGAATATACTTGGAAATGATACTCCAAAAAATCATCGTTATAGAATCAGTACCTTCCAACTCTTTTATCTAGTGTTTAATAATTGAAACTAGTAATTATTATTATTTTTTAATTTATAATCCTAATTTCGATAATAAAAAGTCTGACTTAATCAGACTTAGGGAATCACCACTTCCATTTCTTTTTGTATATCATAACTTGATCCATCATTTTGAACTAATTCTAGCTTCAATTGATGTTTACCAGAGGGCAATCCCTTAAGTATAAAAGCAGCTTGATGAATTTCATCAACTTGTCTTCCATTCAGGTAAACCTTCAAGTATCCTTCATTTAGTTTAGGTTGTTTGGAATCTTTAGAGCTAAAAGTAAACCCATTCACAACTACTTCAACATAAATATCTTTATTCTTCACGTTATGTCGGACGGTAACATCTTGGTCATTAATACGTTGACTAGTTTTCTCCGTTTTCATTACTTCAATAGCTGCAGTGTTCGTAGTTTGTGCTTCAGGAGCTTTAGGATCATCAGGTCCACTACAAGCTGTAACTAAAGCCAAACACGTTAATGTAAAAATGTATCTCATGAAAGCCTCACCTCTTTTTTTAATTAGTGTTTGCTTAAGTCATGAAAAATACACAAATAAAGTGGATGACTTAGCCTCATCCACTTGTCAGAAAGTATATACACTTTTAGTCATTTTCTCTCATCACTTGAAACATACTAATCATCATTTGAGCCATCTGCAGCTTTTGAGAGAAACTTGACACTTTGTGAGGAAGTGTTTTTCCAAGGTATTCTTTCGATGAGAGATCAAACTGTTGTAATACCGCAGGATCTCTTGCTAACTTCCGATACCAATAAGGCTGTTCACGTAGATATCTTACGTAATCCGGATTTGCCCGAATGACTTCCATTATCTCTTTTCTCATCTAAATCAATCCTTACTATAAAAAAAGGGATGATTCGATTGTTTTGGTTTATTTGATTCATCTGATCCCTTAAATTGACTAATGATTTGATGTATCGTTGAAAGTGCATCTCCAACCGAGGACATATGTTGTTCAACTTGCGCAAGGTCAATTCCCTTCACCGCAGTTAATATTGTGGACATAAAATCAGTTTTGCCTGTTGATTCCTTTTTCTCTTGAACATCCTTATACTGATTCCAGATTGGATCATCTTCACCTAATAAATACCAATCTTCAAACAATTCCTGCCATGTTTTCTTTTTACTTTTTACATCGTTGGCTAGCTTAGGGTGTCTTTTTACAAATTCTTTAAATTTCTGAATAGAAGGATGTACTGTTTTTTGACTCATGCATCTCACCTCAATTTCAATACTACGTTATATATGCCTACACTATATTGTAGTTTTGAATCATGAGATGGTTCGCCCATTTTCTTCGTAAATCCTTTTCATCAAAGTCGTATATTGCTATGATAGTATAATAATATAACATCATACAGCAATTTTTGCGTGTGACATGTGAGATTGTTAATTACTTCGTTATAGAAAGGAAACAGACAAATGGTACATATAAATACACAAATTCAAGAACAGGTAAATCAATATTTGCAAAATGCTACTGAAAAGGATCAAGAAATACTCGAATTCGTATTAGAAGGTTTAATGAATAAACAAAAGGAAGTAAACCGTTCATACTTAGGTGGATTACTTCATGAGACTAGTTACTTCAATGAAGAACAACTAACTTATCATATGACGATTCCAAACAGTTCACTTATACAAAACGCACTAAACATTGCTCATGGAGGCATTACTGCGACATTGTTGGATTCTGCAATGGGAACGTTAGCTTATCATATATTGCCTAGTCATTTGGCTGCTGTTACGACAGAAATAAAAATTAATTATGTTGCTCCTGGAATTGGAAAAACATTAACGTGTGATGCCTCAATCATTCATAAAGGTTCAAAGATTATCGTATGTGAAGGAAAAGTGTTCAGAGATGACGGAAAGTTAGTTGCTCATTCTACAGCTAGCTTCTTCATTATTCCGCGTGTTACACAAGACTAATGGTTACAGCAGTTGTAATTCCCATTCTCTTTTTTTATTTTTTTTACATCACCGTAAAAGAACGCAAAAAGAAAATACATCAGTGGAGAAAGTATGGAGAAGTCAGGGAAGAAAGTATACTACAGGGTAAGATCATCCAAGTTCACAAAGCGACAGAGCGTTTCATAGGAAATTATTATATTTCCAAAATATCCTTACTAATCCTAACGGATAAAGGAACAAGGAAAGCGATTATCCAAAGCCCTATTACAGTTGATTGGCAAGAACCCGACTTTACTAACGAAACATCCATCACCTGTTATGGACAATGGAACGATCATAACTTTTATTTTCAACGGTATAAATATTAAAAAGACTAAGCCATCACCAAGTCCCTGAACGCAGGTGGTGGCTTAGTCTTTCAGTAGTTTCTTATTAGTTGAACAAAACTAAGGTAGTAGAAATTCCTCAGTCTTGTTCAAGATCTATTTCCCATGTATTAATAAAATTTTGAGTATAGTATTTCTCATATACACCTACACCTAGATGAGTAAATTCGTTATTTAACAATGTCTCCCGGTGTCCCTTACTATTCAGCCAACCTTCTACTGCTGCAATACCATCTACATATTTAGCTGCAATATTCTCTCCTGCTAATTGGTATTTTATTTTTCCATTCTGTAATCGGTCAGCAAGCCCTCCTTTTGTAGGTGAGTCATGTGAGAAATATTGATTTTCCTTCATATCTTTACTATGTAAAAAAGCTACTTTAGACGTCTCTTCATGCCAAATGACCGGTTTTATTTCATATCGTTTACGAATCATGTTCGTAATATCTAAAATTTGCTGTGAATTTCCTTTCTCAACTAAAGCCCACTCTTCTTGTGAAAGTTCCCTGGCAGAAATAAGTTCGCCTCTGTATACGAGTTCATAAGGACGTTGTTTTACTAATGTTTCACTATCTAAATATCGTATGCTTGATAATTCATTTGTGAATTGATCAATATACAGTTGTGCCCATACATCACCAAATTGAACAAGAGGTCTCGCCTTTTTTTCTTCTTCAGATAGCTCGAATCGGTAAGTATTATCATTCACTTTTAATCGGTGTGTTGTCTGTATTTCAACCTTATTCGTAATTTCATCGTAGGGTTGTCCTATATAGAATGGATCTAGATTTACGTCCTTTCCTACTGCATATATGGAGACCACTTTATTTTGTAAGACCCCTACTTGTACATAAGCATTATCATTAAGCATATAAACCCACCATACATAATCGTAGGATGAAGGGTCAATACGGAACGGATTTCCCCATCTTTGTTTTACTTGATCGCCAGATTGTCCTATGAACGTATGCATCCCTTTGTAGACAGGAGTGTTTATTGAATGACTATTTCCTTGAAAGCTTATATGATTTGTTTCTAAATTCACTTCATTTTCAGCTGTTCTTAACATCTTTGCATCTTCGCTCTTATTAGCAATCTCTAATTGAGAGTAGAGAGTTGTGAATGATATAACTAGTAATGATAGGAAAAAAAATAGATTTCTCTTCATGATCAAACCCTCCTTGAATACCTTCTTTCACAGTATATTTACGGAAGGGAAAAATATTCTTGAAAATATAACTCTTTTACTAGACTATCATTTAGAAGATTACTAGTTTTAATAGAACAATAGAAATTCTCTGGGACATTTTTAACAATTTAAATAAGCACCCATATTGAAATGGGTGCCTACTACTTAATGAGTATGATGGGACGACTCAGAAATGTCAGATAATGCCTCTCCAGCACTTTCATCTGACATTTGATTAACTGCTAAATCTCCTAATGAAACAATCCCTACTAGTTGTCCGTTTTCCACAACTGGCAGTCGTCTAATTTGTTTTTCAGCCATTAATTGTGATGCTTCTTGTAATGTTGTATCTGAAGGAACTGTAACAAGGTTTGAACTCATGATATCAGTAAGCTCGTGCGACCCAGAACGCTTTTCTGCATACCCTCTAACAACTAAATCACGGTCAGTAATCATCCCAATTAGCTTTTCGTTTTCAACGATTGGAATAGCACCAACATCTAAATCCTTCATTTTAACAGCTACTTCGTAAACATTATCCAATGGAGTACAGTATTCAACGTCAGTTGACATTACGTCACGAACTGTTTGCATTTTGTTACCCTCCCCTACTATTGTGAAAGCATAACCCTTTAATAAATGAGTTATACTACGGTTTAGTATGAGCGTTTCATAACAAGAACTATTCACCTTAAAAAAATTTCATAAAATCGACATGTAAAATAAACACAATACATTGCATGTTGGCGATTTTAAAGCTATTATTAATTTTGGATAGTTTTAGAGGAGGGATACATACAATGAAATTCGAAAATACAGGTATTGAAAATCAAGTTGTTGAATTATCGAGACTAGATGAAGTTATGGATGAATTAGGTTTTGTACGTGCAGGTCAATGGGATTATGAGCGTGTAACATACGACCATAAAATTGAAATTCTTGAAGCTAAAGAAGTGTACTACCTTCGTATTCAAGGTTATGCAATTGAAGGTGATATTGGTAGTCACCATGCAACAATTAAGCTTCTGACACCTTTATTAGGTAAGCATTATTATCCACATGGCGTTGAATATGGTGAAGGTGAAGATTTCCCAAAAACTGTATTAACTCGTAGTCAAGATCTTCTAAATAAAGCAAAAGAAGTATTGGCAGCTATCGCTCAACAATAAACTTAAAATAAACGAAAGAAAACGCATGAAATGTTTCATGCGTTTTCTTTCGTTTATACAACCTCTTGTGGTTTTACTTTAATTTGCTCTACTTTTACATGAACTGATTCTACTTCAATACCTGTCATTGCTTCAATCTCTGTTTTAACTGAGCGCTGAATGGCTTTACACGTTTCCAATAAATCGTACCCATAATATAAAGCTACTCTCATCTCAATTGAAATCTCTTCTGCTTCACCTTTTTCAATTGAAATCCCCTTTTGCTTTCCTTTTTTATTAATAACTCGGATCATTTCATCTTTTATATCAGTAACTGTTCCTGCAACACCATCAATGTCTACAATTGAGAGCGATGCAATTAATGATACAATTTGATCTGCAATGTGTATACTTCCATAGGGTAATACTTTGTTAAACATTCAAATTCCCCCTCATCATCTTTTACTCACCATAGTGTATGAATAAATGATGATTTGGGCACTACTTTTTTCTCTGTTATCGTTTTACTGTAATTTTTTTATATTTCATACTATAATTTAGGTATAGAATACGGAATTTTTCATGTCCATACTGGAAGGAGTAACAATTTGTCTTTTTTACTTTCAAAGCGTTTTTTAATTATTTCAATTGTAATCGTGGCATTACTTTTTTTATTTTTTTATATCATGCCAATATCGGTACCGTTGATCATGGCAATCCTTACAGCATTATTGTTAGAACCAATTGTAACCTTCTCTCAAAGAAGGTTTAAAGTAACAAGAAATGTTTCGGTCATTATTGTTTTTATTGTATTTATGCTATTTGTGGGTATTAGCGGATACTTTCTAACAACAAAAGTTGTTGGAGAAGTGATTAATATCGCACAAAATGCTCCTAATTATATTAATGACGTAACACGTGCATGGTATCTCTTTGAGAATCGTCTAGAAGACATGGCTAAAGATCTTCCAAAAGAATTTGTACATGAGATTACTCAACAAGTTCGGGATTTCCTTGAAAGTGCCAGAAAGAGCTTGACGAATTCTCTAAATATAGAAAATGTAAAAAATATTGTTACGGATATACCAAATTATTTAATCAACCTTCTCGTTTATTTAATTGCCCTCTTTTTATTTATGATTGAGCTTCCTGCACTAAAGAAGCAAGCATTCTCACACATGTCTGAAAGAACATCTGAGAAGGTACAATTTATGGCATCTAGATTATCCTTTGTTGTCTTTGGATTTTTAAAGGCTCAGTTTTTAGTCAGTGTTCTAATCTTTATGGCTGCGTTCCTGGGACTACTGTTAATTGTCTCTCCAGAAGTTGCAATTGTGATGGCCATTATTATATGGGTCATTGACGTAATACCTATTATAGGCTCCATTATTATTATGGGACCTTGGGCACTGTTTCATTTTATTACAGGCGATGTTGCAACAGGAACCCACCTGGCCATTTTAGCAATTGTTCTGTTAACGATTAGGAGAACGATTGAACCAAAAGTGATGGGAAGTCAGATTGGCCTCTCTCCGTTACCAACATTAATTACAATGTACCTAGGGTTGAAGATATTTGGAATATTAGGCTTCTTTATTGGTCCTATGCTATTAATTGCCTTCAATACAGCTCGAGAGGCTGGAATCATAAAACTGAATATCAAACTATAAAGAAGACGACAAGTGAACCAACTTGTCGTCTTTTTATGCGGCATGGTGAAGCTCCCAATATAAAAAAGCACCATCCTTTACTGTACATTTCATCCCAAGTCTTTCGAGCAACCTAATAGACTGCTCATCATTACTGTTACATTCCGTTAAAATTGATGTAATACTTTGTGCTTCAATAAACCAATCAATCATTGACTCAATGGCTTCGAACGCAATACTTTCATCCTTTATTTCCTTAATTAAATGATGAGTGAACTCCACAGCTCCCTCAACAGGTTTACCACGCATCATAATATCACCGATAATTCTCTTCTCTTCGTATAGAATAATCATCCAAATACCCCAGCCAAACTCCTCTTTGTCCCGTTCCAATTTTTCAATATAATACGGCAGCATTCCAATAAGATCTGCAGATGGCCAATCAGTAGGAATGGAAATGGGTGATCTCTTTTCAAGTTCCTTACGGTAGATGGCTAGTGACTTTATAAGATCTAACGAGCATGGAACTAAAAGTAAACGGTCGGTGATAATTTCCATTAATACTCTCTCCCTTCTGGTATATATGGAAATGTAGAGAGTGATTCCTTCTCTTCGTAAGCAACATATAAAAAGGTCATAGAATATCCTATTCTATGACCAACTTTTCATATGACTTTTCTAACACATTTATTCAATTAGTAATGATTAAAAACCAAGAATTGCTTTAATGACTGACGTCGTCTCCCCGCCTGTATAAAAAACATATAATAATAAATAGACAGCAACTCCTGTAATTGCAGTGAAAAACCACACAATACTTGTAATAGGTCCCATTTTTCTATGTTTTTCAAGCTGATTTTTGAATCCTAATATTATTGTTGTAATCCCCATAACAGCACCGACTGTAGCAAGTGTAATATGAAATATTAAAAAGATCGTGTAAAAGATTTTAATATTATCTGGTCCACCAAAGCTGGTGTTTCCAACAAAGATCGTACGTGATGCATAAATAATAAAGAAGATGATAGCAAATACAGCAGCTAAGATCATTGCTTTTTTATGGGCATCAATTTTTCTTTGAGCAATAAGGTACCAGCCAATTGCAACAGTGATTGCACTAAGAACGATAAAGGTGGTACTAATTGTAGGTAGAATCGGCAAATTCATATGTAGCATCCTTTCAAATAAGAGAAATATGTAATAAGGAAAGACTGGCATTTCTGCTAGTCTTTCAAGTAATAGGTAAGACGAAAGCGTTTAATTAACTGATTTGTGGTTCTGATTTTATTTCAAGTTCATCCTTCTCACGTTCTTTCTTCGCCCATTGGAAGAAGATATAACCTAAAATCGAACCATATACAATCTCTTGAACAACCTTCATGATGACGCCACCAAGTTGTTGATCCTCGATAAGAGGGAACCAGTTAAATAATTCTGGAGTACTAATATTCAATGAAGCAATCATATCTGCTGGTACACAAAGCTCAAGTGCACTTAGCCACATTGTTGAATCTGTATATGTGCTGTACATCGGATCAGCAGCAAAAATAATAAGAGCACAGGCAGGTGTCAGCAAGACACCGTCTGCAAATATATAACCAATCTTCTTAATTGGTGAAAGCGACTGATCTTCAGGTAACGGATTAACAACCGGCCACCACATAAAGAAAGCTCCAAAGAACAATACTGTTGTTGTAATAGCGTGAAGCAATTCATCAGTTTTAACCACATCAAATACAAGTGGAATGTGATAAATTGAGAAAATACCATTAAACAAAATCAGAGCAATTAAAGGTCTTGTTAAGAAACGAAAAATCGGTTTGATCCAACTTACATTTACAAATCCTCGAAGTAGAGTAGTTGGGAGACCTAAAATTAATAAAGGTGGTACAGCAAGGTATACAATTGCCATTGCAGTCATATGGGCACTGAACATTAAGTGTCCAAGTAAATCAAAAGGTCCTCCCTTCATTAAGTATAGTAATACCATACTAGAGACAAAGAAGAAGCTTTGTTTTCGAGTTACCTTGTATTTATCCTTACGAATTAGAATAAAATAAATTCCTATTATTGCTATAATGACAGCTAAATAGAGTGGACTCCATAGAGCTCTAAATCCGAATACACTGATGTCCATATAGGGCACCTCCTAAAAAGGATATTACTTATATTGTGTATAGGCATACACATATTTAATATTATACCGTTTTCGAAATCTACTAGCAATGAACGTTATGTGAACGAAAAAACACTACATAGAAAAAAGAGTGAGCAACTTTGCTCACTCTTTCTTTACTTTTTACCACCAGATAATTGTAGTAAAAGCTAAAACTGTGATCCCGGCAACTAAAATTCCAGAGTAAAGGAACAGTGCTGGAGCTTCATGACCTTTATGACTCATGTGCATGAAATAGTATAGTTGAAAAATCACTTGAACTACAGCTAATAATAAAATAAACGGAACTGCGAACCATCCAGAAAAATCTTCGTAACCTACTGCTAAGAATGCAACTAATGTTAATGCAATCATTAGAGCAAATGAAACGACTTGATATTTCATATCCTGTTTATTTTTCTTACGACGATAAGCAATATCTACATTTGGGTTACCAGTTTGTTTTGTAGCCATCTGATTATCCCACCATTCCCATTAAGTATACTACTGTAAAGATGAACACCCAAACTACGTCAATGAAGTGCCAGTATAGGCTGGCAATGTAGAATTTAGGTGCATTATACAGGTTTAATCCACGTTTAGCATTACGTACCATTAAAGTAATGATCCAAAGTAAACCGAATGCTACGTGTCCTCCATGGAATCCTACAAGAGTGTAGAAAGCGGACCCAAAAGCACTACTTGTAAATGTAAATTCAAACTCATGAACATAGTGATTAAACTCATAAATCTCAAGTCCAAGGAAAGCTGCTCCAAGTAGTACTGTAATGAACAACCAAAGCTGCATTTTAGCAAAATCAAAATTCTTCATATGGTACATTGCATATACGCTTGTTAAAGAACTCGTTAATAGTAACATTGTTGCTAAAAATGCAATTTCTAAACCAAATAATTCTTGAGATGTTGCTCCACCATTAGTGGAATTTTTAAGTGCTAAATATGTTGCAAATAGAGAACCGAATAATACTGTTTCTCCGCCTAGAAAGAACCAAAATGCTAAAAACTTATTTTTTCCTTCGAGGGTTGCTTTTTCAGGTTCTGCAGGAAATGTTTCTGCTGTTAATTTTTCTTCAACATGCGCTCCCATTATCCCTTAACCCCCTTATTATCATCATTTTCTAATTCTTCTTTATGAATGTGGAAACCATGGTCATCAATTACAGAACGGAAGAACATAGTTCCTAATAAAATTAACATACCAACAATACCAACAATTAATGAAGGAATGTTTGTAGTATCACCTTGAATGTTCGCATACATGAAACCAAACGCTGCAATAAATAATCCAAGAGACATAATAAATGGGAAAATAGAAGCATTTGGCATATGAATATCTCCCAGAGGTTCTGCAGGAGTCATTTCATCTCTGCCTTCCATCTTTTCAACCCATAAAGCATCTAATCCACGAACAAGTGGTAATTGCTTAAAGTTATATTCAGGTGCAGGTGAAGAAATTGCCCATTCTAGAGTACGACCAGTACCCCAAGGATCATTTCCAACACGCTTACCTTTTACTGAAGTGATAATTACATTGTACAGGAATACAAGTGTACCTAACGCCATACCAACTGCACCGATAGAACTAATTAAGTTTCCTAAGTCCCAACCTTGATTTGGTAAGTAAGTGAATATACGTCGTGGCATACCCATTAAACCTAAGAAATGTTGGATAAAGAACGTTAAATGGAAACCTAGGAAGAATAACCAGAACGAAATTTTTCCAAGTGTTTCGTTTAGCATCTTACCAAATACTTTTGGCCACCAGTACGTAATACCGGCGAATACTGCAAACACTACCCCACCAACAATTACATAGTGGAAGTGAGCGACTACGAAATAAGAATCATGATACTGATAGTCAGCTGCAGCTGCTGCAAGCATAACCCCAGTTACTCCACCCATTACGAATGTTGGGATGAAAGCAACTGCCCAGATCATTGGTACTGTAAAACGAATATGTCCGCCCCACATTGTAAATAACCAGTTGAAGATTTTTACCCCTGTTGGAACAGCAATCGCCATTGTTGCAACAGCGAAGATTGCATTTGCAATTGGTCCTAGGCCAGTTGTAAACATATGGTGAGCCCATACCATGAATCCTAGGAAACCGATTAATACTGTAGCGAATACCATTGCAGAATAACCGAACAGACGCTTTTTAGAGAATGTTGCAAATATCTCAGAGAAAATACCGAATGCCGGTAAAATTAAGATATATACTTCAGGATGTCCAAAGATCCAGAATAAGTGCTCCCAGATAATTGTATTTCCTCCAGCTGCTTCATTAAAGAAGTTAGAACCAAATAAGCGGTCAAACATCATTAAGAATAAACCGACAGTTAAAGCAGGGAATGCAAATAGAATTAGTGCAGATGTAACAAAAGATGACCAAGTGAATAATGGCATACGCATATATGTCATACCTGGTGCACGCATGTTAATAATGGTAACAAGGAAGTTAATCCCCCCCATTAATGTACCTGCTCCAGAGATCTGTAAACCTAACACATAAAAATCAACACCGTGTCCGGCACTTTCCATTGCGAGTGATGCATATGAAGTCCAACCTGCATCTGGTGCCCCGCCCAAGAACCAACTTAAGTTCATGAATACTCCACCAAAGAAGAATAACCAGAAACCTAGTGAGTTTAAAAATGGGAATGCAACGTCACGTGCACCAATTTGTAACGGAATTACTGCATTCATGAAACCAAAAATGATTGGCATGGCAGCAAAGAAAATCATGGTTGTACCATGCATTGTTAAAATTTCGTTATACATTCCTGCACTAACGAAGTCGTTATGAGGAATAGCTAGCTGGATACGGATAAATAATGCTTCTAATCCACCAACAAGGAAGAAGAATCCACCAGCGATGAAATAAAGAATGGCGATTTTCTTATGGTCTACGGTTGTTAAGTAGTCCCAAATCGTTGCGCCAATCGTATTCTTTGTTAACGTACTCACGATTTTACCTCCCTTTCAAATGATGCTTACTTCTTCTCTACAGATAAACTAAATAAATACTCAGTTAATGCATCAATTTCTTCTTCCTTTAGTTTTCCGTAAGTATTACTCATTTTGTTACCTGGTTTGATTTCCTCTGGATCTCTTAACCAGCTTTTTAAGTTTTCTTCATTATGGTCTAAGATACCAGCAATACGAGTGCGATCAGCAAAGTTAGATAAATTCGGAGCTAAACGGCTTCCTTCATTACCAACAGCGTGACAACCGATACAACTCTTCTCTTGGAATAATTGTTCACCAGCTTGAGCTAACTCAGTATCAACTTGTGGTTGAACATTAGCCATTTTATCAATCCAGTTATTAAAATCTTCCTTAGATACTGCTCTTACTTTAAAGTCCATTAAACCATGTGATGGTCCACATAACTCAGTACATTTACCATAGTAGATTCCTTCTTCGTATGCTTGTAACCACATTTGGTTTGTGTTATCTGTGTTTGTGTCCATCTTACCACCAATAGTTGGTACCCAGAATGCGTGTTTAACATCTGCACCCTTAAGGTTAAAGTAAACTCTTTCACCTGTTGGGATAATTAAATCTTGAGATGTTACCACTTTGTGGTCAGGGTATTCAAATTCCCACCAGTAAAGGTAAGCAGTAACGTTTACAACTAATGCATCTTTATCACGTGTTTCTTCTTTCATAGGTGATACGTCTGCTAGTTTAAATGTATACGATACTGTTGGTACTGCTAAGATGATTAATAATAAAATCGGAATAACAGTCCAAATGATTTCTAGCTTATGGTTTCCTTCAACTTGCTCTGGGATTTTATTTTCATCCCCTTTACGCTCGCGGAAACGGAACATAACGTAAATAAAAATTAATGTTACAACTAATACAACAACAACCATAATGATCGTACTAATCATCATGAGTGAGAATTGCATTTCGGCTCCTTCGCCTTTAGGTTCTAGTGTCGTTAAATATGGCTCACCACAACCCGCTAAAAAAAGCGCCATCATTGTAAATAATGAAAATAAGCGCCACTTCAAGTGCCCTTGTTTCATAACGTAGTTAACCCCACTTTCCTTAAGTAATAATCAATGGTCCTTGTTTGGATGCTTGAAGATACATCCTGAATTCTACTATATAATCAAAAAAGGAATCCCAATTTTCAAATACCTGTTACCAGGTTTGCACAAACATGCTAGTTAGAAAAACGTAGCGACAATCATAGCTACAAACAGAATAGTCAAATAGTTAAGAGAGTATACAAACATCGTCGTTGCCCACTTAATATCATCCTTTGTTTTATAGCCTTTTAATCCCAACCATAACCATCCAATGTTTAACAGTGTTGCTATTACCATGAATATCGTACCTAATGAGTATAAGTAAAATGGTAGTGGCAGTAAGCAAACAATCCAAATTAAGATTTGTCGCTTAGTCATTGCAAATCCATGAACAACTGGCAACATTGGTATTCCAGCTGCTCGATACTCCTCTACCCTTCTCATCGCAAGTGCTAGGAAGTGTGGAGGCTGCCAAATAAACATTATTAGAAAAATGACCCACGCTACTATATGCAAGTCCGGATCAACAGCTGCCCATCCTATTAAAGGTGGTACTGCACCTGAGATACTTCCGATTACGGTGTTAATCGTGTATCGTCGTTTTGACCACATTGAATATAGAATTACATACGTGAATGCACCAACTAAACCAATAACTGCGGCCATGATACTAGTTGCAGCAAGCATACCTGTACCAACGGCTGTAAAAGTAATTCCCATCCAAAGTACTCGGCTCGGAGAAAATCTTCCTGTTACAGTTGGTCGTTTCTTCGTCCGATCCATAAGATGGTCAATATCGCGGTCAATATAATTATTTAAACTACAAGACCCGGCAATTACTAATGAAGTTCCAAGAAGTGTGAGTAGAGCAATATGCCAGTTGGCTAGAAAACTTTGTCCAGTATAGTGGAAGGCTAGCCAAAGACCTGTAAATGCTGTAATTAGGTTTGACCTGATAATACCTATTTTTATTAAGGCCATAAAGTCTTGCCATACAGTTGTTTTATAGGCCTCACTCTGAGGACTCTCATGCTCCGTGCTTGGCGCTTCATCAATTGTCCTCGAATTTGCCATTACGCAATCCTCCTTTGAGTAAGAACAAGCAATATATGATGAGGAAGTCCAAAAAAAGAAGATATCTTCAATATAATATAAAATTGAAGAATATTAAAGTACATCCCTTGTATATTAAACCACAAATCTTAAAAAAATTGTGAAAGAGTTATGTACGATTTTTGTCTTTTTTGTGAATGGACATTGATTAAAATATGGAAAGAATTAATTCCACTATTGAACTTCCCAATATTATAATGAGGAATGCAAATTTATTATTTCTATATACAAATTTCTCCCCTTTTATTTCTAGCAAATTAATCCACAATATTCAACCTTTTTTAGTATTATTGTTGCTACTACTATGTTTTTTCTGTTTAAATTTGCACTACAATCTATATCTTACAGATATAACACACAATTGTCACTTTATTTCCTTTGATATTTCGACAGCTTTTTTATAGAATTACTATTGTATGTATTTTTCGCTAATGTCATAAAAAAATCTACTAAATATTTTTGAGAATAAGAATGAAGGTGAACAATTTGAACCGAGCCTTAAAAACGTTCGCTATAATTACGACTATTGGAATGCTGCTCATCTTAATAAGCGGGGCAGTTGTAACAAAAACGGAATCCGGTGAAGGATGTGGGGCTAGTTGGCCATTATGTCATGGTGAGTTTGTTCCAAGTGAAATCACCTTTGAGTTAGTTATTGAGCTCACTCATCGACTTGTGACAGGTACTGTTGGTATTTTAGTACTTATCCTATGTATTTGGACGTGGAGAAAGTTAGGTCATATTAGGGAAACTAAATTTCTATCCATTTTGGCCTTTTTGTTTTTAGTTTTGCAAGCGCTGATAGGAGCTGCTGCCGTTCTTTGGGAGCAATCGTCTGCTGTACTTGCCTTGCACTTCGGTATATCTCTAATTTCTTTTGCGGCAGTCTTTTTATTAACATTACTAGTATTCGAGGATAGTTCACAAACAAGAGTTAAACCTACTATCATTAGCCGAAGATTACAGTTTCATATCATTGGTATTACTGTCTATAGCTATTTAGTTGTTTATACCGGTGCATTAGTAAGGCATAAAAATGCAAGTCTTGCTTGTCCCGAATGGCCATTATGTACGAAAAACAGTCTACTGCCTACCCAATCACATGAATGGATTCAAATGGGCCACCGCTTTGCAGCAGGCTTGATCTTTATTTGGATTATGTATGCAACATATATCGCCGTTCGATATTATCGAGACCAAAAGGCGGTAAAAAACAGTTTCATTGTATCTGCTATTTTGGTTAGCTTACAAGTTATTAGTGGCGCAACAATTGTAGTTACAAAGTTACAATTCATCGGAGTTGCCTTATTACATGCATTTTTTATTTCATGTTTATTCGGCGTATTAAGTTACCTTGTACTATTATTAACTAGAAGTCGATATCAGCAAAAAATAAACAGTAATATCACGAAGACAACAAATGTATAAAAAAGCGAGGGGAAGCTCCCCTCGCTTTTTATATTTCTATTTTATTTTATGGCTCTTTTAAACTTTGTTGTTGATTTTCGTCCCAGAACACTCGCCGGATACCGCGGGAGTCTCGCGTCCTTTCACTTCAATTAGCCTGCTAAATATCAACACTGTTCTTTTACACAGCCTATTTTATTTATCTAGTTCTAGTAATAAATCACCCGTTTGCACGGCTTCCCCATCCGTAACATAAATGTCCTTTACTGTTCCTGAAAATGTTGCCTGAACCGTTGTTTCCATTTTCATTGCTTCTGTGATCATAAGATGGTCGCCTTTTTCAACTTTCTCACCTTTCTTCACTAGAACCTTCACAACTGTCCCAGGCATTGTAGCAGCTATATGATTAGGGTTCTGTCTGTCTGCTTTTACTTTTACCGCAACAGTAGATTTAACACTTTCATCTTTTACAATAATTTCACGTGGTTGACCATTTAATTCAAAATACATCACACGTGTTCCATCTGCTTGAGGTTGACCAATCGATACAAGTTTAACAATTAACGTTTTTCCTTGTTCAATTACTACTTCAATTTCTTCACCTAATCTCATACCGAAGAAAAATGTTGGAGTATCTAACACTGAAACATCTCCGTATTCCTCCACAATCTTATGGTAATCTAAGAATACTTTAGGATATAGAGCATAAGAAATCATTTCAAAGCTAGTCGTTTGTCTATTCAACGTATGGAATAACGTTTCTCTTAGTTCTTGGAAATTAACAGGCTCAAGTAATTCTCCCGGACGAACCGTTAAAGGTTCTTTTCCTTTTAAAATAATTCGCTGCAGTTCCTTAGGGAACCCGCCATGCGGTTGTCCTAGATATCCCTCAAATAATTCAACGACCGAATCAGGAAAATTTAAAGTTTCTCCTTTATCGTAGATATCATCTTCAGTCAGGTCATTTTGAACCATGTATAGTGCCATATCTCCTACAACTTTTGAAGATGGAGTAACTTTCACAATATCTCCAAATAAGGCATTCACTCGGCTATACATTTCTTTCACTTCGTCCCAACGACCATCTAAACCAACAGCCTTTGCTTGTTGTTCTAAATTACTATATTGCCCCCCTGGCATTTCATGCTCATACACTTCCGTACTTGGTGAATGTAATCCACTTTCAAAATCAACATAATATTTTCTTACATCTTCCCAATAATGAGAGAGCTTTTCTAATGATTGAATATTTACGTCAGGTTGTCGATCTGTACCTTCTAGCGCATAGTACAATGCATTTGCACTCGGTTGAGAGGTTAAACCAGACATTGAACTTAAAGCAACATCCACAATATCGACTCCTGCTTCAATCGCTTTGGCATACGTGTATATACCATTTCCACTTGTATCATGTGTATGAAGGTGAACAGGAATGGATACTGCGTCCTTTAAAGCGGAAACAAGTGTATATGCGGCTTGTGGCTTCAATAAACCTGCCATATCTTTAATTCCTAGCAAATGAGCTCCTGCATGTTCTAACTCTTTCGCCATTTTAACGTAATAATCAAGGTTATATTTTGTTCTGCTTATGTCCCCAATATCTCCTGTGTAACAAATCGATGCTTCGGCCAGTTTACCCGTTTGACGCACTGCTTCAATTGCCGGTTTCATACCTTCTACCCAATTGAGACTATCAAAAATACGGAATACATCAATACCGGCATTGGCGGACTTTTCAACAAACTCATAGATAAGATTATCAGGATAGTTTTTATATCCTACTGCATTTGAAGAACGCAGTAGCATTTGGAATAAGGTGTTTGGAACTTTCTCCCTTAATGTCAGCAATCGATCCCATGGATCTTCTTTTAGAAAACGATATGCTACATCAAATGTTGCTCCTCCCCACATCTCAAGTGAAAACAAATTAGGTAAAAGTGAAGCAGTTGGTTCTGCAATATTTTCTAAATCCTTTGTCCGAATTCTCGTTGCAAGAAGTGATTGATGAGCATCTCTAAATGTCGTATCTGTTAGTAATACTTCCTTTTGATTTTGAACCCATTTCGATAAACCCTCTGCACCTTCTTGATCCAATATTTGTTTTGTTCCTGGTTGAATGGATTGAAGGTTATTAATTTCCGGTATTCTGGGCTTTGTATAGATTGGCTTTTTTCTTTTTTCAACACCTGGAAAACCGTTTACCGTGACTGTACCGATATACGAAAGCATTTTTGTACCACGGTCTAGCCTTCTAGGGAAAACAAATAATTCAGGAGTTGTGTCAATAAACGATGTATCATACACTCCTTGAACAAACTTCTCATGCTTCATTACATTTTCTAAGAACGGAATATTTGTTTTAATTCCACGTATGCGAAACTCTCTCAAATTACGTGTCATTTTCGCCACTGCCTGTTCAAATGTCAGAGCCCATGTAGATACTTTAACTAATAGAGAATCATAGTGCGGAGTGATAACAGCTCCTTGATATCCATTACCTGCATCTAATCTTACGCCAAAACCTCCACCAGAACGGTAAGCCATTATTTTTCCTGTATCAGGCATAAAATTATTTAGTGGATCTTCTGTTGTAACCCTTGATTGAATAGCAAAACCATTGGTCTTAATCTCATGTTGAAATGGAATTCCAACTTTCTTGCTATGAAGATCATATCCTTGTGCAATCAATATTTGTGTTTGAACGATATCTACACCTGTAATCATTTCAGTAATTGTATGTTCTACTTGTACACGTGGGTTCACTTCAATAAAGAAGAATTCCTCACCACTTACTAAAAACTCGACTGTTCCTGCATTTAAATAGTTAACATTTTTCATTAATTTAACAGCTGCTTCACAAATATCCATTCTTAATTTATCTGACAGCGATACACTTGGAGCAATCTCTACAACCTTTTGATGGCGCCTTTGTACTGAACAATCACGCTCATATAAATGAATAATATTACCTGTGTTGTCACCTAATATTTGCACTTCAATATGTTTAGGATTTTCAACAAACTTTTCAACATATACTTCACTACTTCCGAACGCTGCCTTCGCCTCTGAAGTAGCCCGTTCAAATGCTTCTTTAACACCTGAACGGTTGCGAACGATACGCATACCACGTCCTCCGCCACCTAACGCAGCTTTAATCATGACTGGAAAACCATATGTATCACCGAATTCATAGATCTCATCCATACTCTTTACCGGACCATCACTTCCTGGAATGATCGGGATATTTGCTAGTTTTGCCTGATGCTTTGCTTTTACCTTATCACCAAACATATCTAAATGCTCTGATTTAGGTCCAATGAACACAATCCCCTCTTCTTCACATCTTTTGGCAAACTCAATATTTTCGGAAAGGAATCCATACCCCGGATGAATAGCATCTACCTCATTTTTCTTGGCAATTTGAATAATCCCTTCGATATCTAAGTATGCATCAATTGGTTTCTTATCCTCACCGACTAGATATGCTTCATCTGCTTTATAACGATGATAAGATCCAGCATCTTCTTTTGAATAAATGGCTACCGTTCGTATATTTAGCTCTGTACATGCTCTAAATATTCGAATTGCAATTTCACCTCTGTTAGCTACTAATACTTTTTGGATTTGTTTTAACATAGTTACTACCTCCTGAAGTTAGATTAGAGTGTCATTTCAGAATATAAAGAATTTTAAAGAATTCCTAAAAAAAAGCTCTGTAATTAGCAGAGCTTACTTATGCAGCTATCTCGTCAATCGATAACTTTTGTTTTCGATAATTATTAAACATAGATATATTCACTAGTATACCCGTTGATGCCATTAACGCGAGCATTGAAGATCCTCCGTAACTAACAAAAGGCAATGGTACACCTGTTACAGGTAATAGTCCCGTTAGAGCACCTAGGTTTACACAAGCTTGGACACCAATCATTGCCGATATACCAATTGCCATCAAGCTGCCAAAAGGATCATCACATTTTCTAGCAAGCAAGAAACCTTTTATAACAATAAAACTTATACATAGAATAACAAAACCTACACCGAAAATCCCAAGTTCTTCTGACACAATTGCCATAATAAAGTCAGTATGAGACTCTGGAAGAAATCCGGTTTTCTGAACACTATTCCCCAGACCTAAACCTGTTACCCCACCCTCAGCAATTGCAATATAGGAGTTAATTAATTGCATTCCCGAATCTTGCGGATCTGCAAAAGGGTCATAAGCGGCACCAAATCTCGATAACTGCTCATCAGATAGTAGTTTACCCGCAGCAGGTATAAGGATTGCTATAGCAAGTGCTCCTATGCCTAATAACTTCATGACATTTTTCATATTCATGCCTGAGGATAACGTCATAACAACCGCAATCATCGAAATTAACACTGCTGTTCCTAAATCTGGTTGGAAGAATACTAGCATAAAAATAATGATTGTGAAAACAAGCGGTGGTATCACAGCAGTACCAAAATCATCTATATACTTCTGCTTTTTAGAGAAAATGGCCGCTAAGTAAATGATTACACCTATTTTAACAAACTCACCTGGTTGCAATCGGAATCCACCTATGGCAATCCAGCTTTGGGCATTATTTGCTGTATGTCCTACTAGATAAACTAGAATTAGCACGGCAATACTTCCCATCGCTATTATTTTAAATAATTTAAAGTAAATGCGGTATGGAAGTATCATCGTTATAAAAAATACAATCGATGAAAGGATGAACCACATACGTTGTTTGAGAAAAAAATAATTAGCATCATACTCGTAATGAGACACAGCAATAACCATACTAGAGCTATAAACCATTACTACACCGAATAAACCCAATAGCAGCACAGTAATAACAATAGAATAATCATACAACTGAAACATCTTCTTCAGCATATTTAATCTTCCTTAATGAATGATAATTTAGATTTTAAAAAAGATCTAATAAAGTTATTCTACTATAAATATTAGATGTTTAGGTGAAAAATCCTTCAATAAAAATAAGAAAACTCAAAACTAATTGCTTAGCCTTGAGTTTACTATGATTATTTATTTAAAAACGCATCATGCAATGCTGATAATTCTCTCTCTAACGTATCCATAAGTTCTTTCCCAATACTGTCCTCTATTAATCCTAGGCGCACAGCAAAATCGATTTCACGTGATAAACCGAACATTTGTGTATCTAAGACTTCTTCATATAAAGGACATTGTGGCATCGTTAAATTATCCATTTGCACTTTGATTAGCTTTAATATTTTATCAGCATCTGCCTTTAATAGCTGATATGCTTTTTCGCGATGATCTATCGCAATCTCAGGCGTCAATAGAATCCCTCCGTTCTACGAGCGATTGCAGTCTTATTTCCTAAATCTTATCGTGATATGAGACAAATTGCAAGGAAAAATACTTGTTAACTAGGAGTTTGTTTCGTTTCTTTTTCTCCAGCCACAAATTATATGTAATCTACCACATATAGTCTACTTTAAGTGACAAACACCTAATTAACATATATACTTTTACAAGAAACAAAGTACGGCTAATGATGATTAAGGTGGTTTAAAATCATGGAAAACATTATTTTGATTAAAGGTAAGGTTAAATACCCATTAACATTAGATCCAGGTGTTTGGATTTTCGATGATCGAAAAGTAGACTTAACTACATATTTTGATCAGGAGAATGAAATTGTAAATGAACTGGAAGCCTATACAAAGTCCGTTTCAGAACACTGGGACAGAGAAATTAAAGAAGGTGCAATCTTCCCACCTATTAATAAAAGTGTAAAGAAATTCGAAAAGGAAAAAATACTGAACGGAACATTTGCGATACCGGTTAAATACTTTATCCAAAACGCTGAACCACACTCAGATGCAAAAACTTTTACATTCATTATCGCGTCAGGAAAAGAGTATTCATTATCAATAGAAGATGCAACAAGTGGTCTATTCGGGTTTTCAATCAATGGTAAACCTCTTAAGGATGATGGGCCTGTACATTTTTACTATAGTGATGGCTCCAATAGAGAAAATCCAATAACAAGCATACAAGGAATCGTTATTTCTTAATGAAAATATGGAGATTTAAAAACGAGCAGACTTCTTATCTGCTCGTTTTGTGTTATAAGATGTCTGCGGCTAATTGTGCTAATCCTGAACGTTCACCTTTTACAAATCTTACGTGCCCGCTCACCTTCTGGTCCTTAAAACTTTCTACAACATACGTCAACCCATTATTATATTCGTCCAAATAAGGATGATCTATTTGTTCGGGGTCTCCCATCAACACGATTTTGCTTCTTTCACCTACTCGCGTTAATATCGTTTTCACTTCATGTTTTGTTAAGTTTTGAGCTTCATCAATGATGATAAACTGCTCAGGTATACTTCTCCCTCTAATATAGGTCAATGCTTCTACCTCAATGGATCCCATCCCTGCTAATATTGCATCTAGCTCCCCAGGCTTCTTTGTATTAAATAGGAATTCAAGGTTGTCAAATATTGGCTGCATCCACGGTCTTAATTTCTCTTCTTTTTCTCCAGGTAAGTAACCAATATCTTTACCTACAGGAACAATCGGTCTAGCTACTAAAAGCTTTTTATACAATCCTAGGTCTTCTGTTTGCATTAAACCAGCAGCTAATGCAAGAAGTGTCTTACCTGTACCAGCTTTACCAATTAAAGTAACCAATGGGATATCATCTCTTAGCAACAATTCCAGCCCCATAATTTGTTGAACATTTCTCGGTTTTATCCCCCATATCGGCTCTTGATTATAAACGAGCTTTTTAATTCTTTTTCCACTCATGTCAACCATTCCGACAGCAGAGCCCGATACATTTAACGCATCTTTCATAATAATGAATTGATATGGATAAAAAGGATGATTTGCAAGTTCACTCGTTGCAATTTCACCCTTCTCATAAAAACGGTTTAACACCTCTTTTTGGGTATATATCTCTAAATACCCGTTATAAATGTGATCAAGTTCAACGACTCGATCACTTAAAAAGTCCTCTGATTGTAAGCCTAAGCTGTCAGCCTTAACACGGACTAGGACGTCCTTACTAACTAATATGACTGGCTTGCCATTTTCTTTAGCTTCTTCTTCTAAAGAGAGATTTTTCGCAACTGCAAGTATTCGATTGTCATTCGTTTTTTCAATAAAGATTTCTTGTAATTCATGAAAGGAGCGGTGATTTAATTCAATCCGAAATGTTCCACCATTTTCTAATGGTACTTTTTCGTATAGCTTGCCTGTTTCTCTCAGCTTGTCAATTAGTTTGGATACATGTCTTGCATTTCTCCCTATTTCATCCATATTTCTCTTTTTCGAATCCACTTCTTCTAGTACAACTGCAGGAATCACCACTTCATTCTCTTCAAATGAGAAGATTGATAATGGATCTTGTAATAATACATTTGTATCCAAGACATAAATTTTCCCCAAATTTCCTCCTCCTGACTACGCTTTTTCTTGATATATAACCGTTTGACTAAATTCACGATTATAAACTGCAGTATCGGATAGACTGTTGTCTATCCTCATTAATTAAAGGAGTAATAGCCTGTCAATGTGTTAGTACAAGGGCAGGTTGCTTGTTTTAATATATGAGAACATGAATAAAGATAGAAGAATTATTAAACAATAAAAATAAACAAGTTATAAACGTTTGCAAGTAAATCTTTCTCTAGAACGGTTTAAAAGAATGTGGAGGTAATAAAAATGAATAAAATTGTCATGATTTTATCGCTTATAAGTTTTGTTGTAATGGCCGGGTGTAACAATAACAATGAGGCAAAACAGAACGAAGAAAATGAATTTATTCAAGTTAAAAATCAAGTAATTGAAAAAGAAGATCCCAGGTCATCTGAAGAAATTGCACAAAATTTAGTTAAGCTTGCTTCAAGTGTTCCAAACGTTAATGATGCGACTGCTCTTGTCGTCGGTAATGTTGCAGTTGTAGGTATTGATGTGAATTCAAAAATTGATCGTTCTCGAGTTGGTACAATTAAATATTCTGTTGCTGAAAGTTTGAAGCATGATCCGCATGGTGCAAATGCAATTGTTATTGCAGATCCGGATGCGAATGTTCGCCTTCGCCAAATGGGTAAAGAGATAAAGCAAGGCCGGCCAATTAGTGGAATCATGAACGAATTATCAGCAATGGTCGGCAGACTTATGCCAGAACTTCCAGCAGATTTATTTGAACAAGACCGAACTGCTCCAACTGAAACGAATAGTAAAAATCAGCTGCCTAAAGGAAAAGAAAATGAGCTTGAACAGGAACAACAAGATCAATCAAAAAACCAGAAAAATCGAGACACTCAAACACCTAAAAATGATAATCTATAAAAGAATCGCTTGGGATAGTCTATACTTCCCAAGCGATTTTTGTTCCTTATACTCATTTCATTATTTTTTTGCTCTTTTCTAAAACTTTGTGGCTTTTAATACAATGATTCTCGGTGTACAAACCAGTAGTAGTAGCAAATTGAGGTTAGATTAGAAAAGAGCTACTCTCTTTATGTATTGTAATGACTAGATACTAAGGTGAAAATCCGGCTTTTGGTATTTTTACGAGAAAGCAACAAGCTAAACAAAAACAACCTTACTTTTTTATTGCATTCATAACTTGTTGGTCTAATCTAGTTGCAGCCTCAGCATCATACGTTTTTTCATATCGTGGTTCTACTGATATTTTTGCTCCATAAAACATAACATCACGAACTTCACTTATAGTAAGTTCAATTAGAGCTAGCTTTAGTGGTACATCTTCCATTTTTTCATTTTTTATTATAGCCTTTCCATAAATAGAATAGGTAGATTCATTGGCTACAACATTCATCACGATAAGAGGGGTTTTCTTAATATTTTGTATAATCCTCGAACGGTTATCCACTGCAAATACGATATGATTTTGATCAGGAGCAAACACCCAGGAAATTGCGCTTACATTGGGACCACAAGTTTCATGATCGACTGTTGAGATTGTCACAAACCTCTCTCTTTGAAGAAAGTCATACAAGCTTGAAATTAACATGGATTCAACTTGATTCGCCATTTTTTTTCCTCCAATTGTTTTGTATCCATTTTGATATATATTGGTTGTGCCTATGAAGTCACTTTTCATGGATTATAAATATGAAAATAAACATTATGTATAATTCATGCTATACTGTTTACAGGAAGATTTCAACAATTAGAGGTGGAAAGATGAGAGTTAAATGCGTGATATGCGATAAGATTGAAAATATAGAGGATGAGACATTAATGGCAAAACGATTACGAAATCGTCCCATTCATACATACATGTGCCAAGAGTGTCATGACCGCATTGAAGTTAGAACGAAAGAACGATTGGATACAGGAAAATTTAGAGTATATCGTGAAAGAAAGCTTAAAGAAGATTGGTAATGAATTCTAGAGTTTTATTTGGAGCTATCATAGGCCTGACTAGTGGTATTATACTAGGTCTTTTTTTAAAATTCGTTCAACATTTTTCTGGTATAAAAGTATATACGTTACTGTTAAATGTAGATTTCATCCCAATTATAGGCACTGTGCAGTGGAGTGAATTAACCGAGTTCAGTTTTCATCTGTGTGTTTCAATTCTACTTGGAGTGATTTATATACTCATACCTAAAACGAAGACAAGACCTTTTATCACATCATTTATCCTTACCCTACCTACCATTCCTTTATTTTATCAGTTAATTCACTTATCAATTAAAGAGATAGTTGATCTGGCCCACGTAACCGCTTTTCTATGGTGGACAATTGGCCACTTATTTTTTGCCATTTCCATGGCTGTATTATATATCGTATTTCATAAAAAATGACGACCTAGCTAGTAGGTTCGTCATTTTCTTCTTTTGGATAATTTATAAATTTCTCTGGTTCTGCTTCCATTTGCTCAAGCATCACATCAATTAGTTCTACAGGGAATCTCGTTTTCTTCTGTTCTCCTTGTAAAACATAAAAAACTTCATACATATGTTCATCTCTTTTTACAGCAATCTCGCTAATCCCATGTTCTTCTGTAAGAACATCATAGAAAAGTTTCACTGTATCTTGTGCAGCCATATCATCCACTCTAACATCTGCTACTACTTTAATGGTTAGCCAGTTATATAATGTATCCTGCAATGAGCTCATGTATTGGCATCTGCCTTTTTAGAGTTATAAAGTCTTATTTTATATACAATTAAAATAACAGCTGCAACTACAAGCCCTTCTGCAACAGGCAAGAAGATTCCTAAAAACGTTAATACTGTACAACCAAGTGCCAAGAAGAAATAAATGACTGCAGATTTTAAAATGGGAAGCTTCTTTGCAAATCCAAGCTTGTACACCACAACTGAAAGCAGAAAAATGGTAATGTATAAAAGCCACATTCCTAAATCAGGATTTTGTTCTACCCGGTAGAGCGCAGGGAAAAAGGATAAATAATCGCTCACTTCCATATGTATTCCTCCTTCAATATGAAATAAAAAGACAGGGTCAACAAAGTGTCAACCCTAATTTTACTCTTATTGACCTACATCTGCATACTTTTTCTTTTTCGCAGCTCTCTCACGTTCACTCTTATCAAGAATCTTTTTACGTAAACGAATGGACTGTGGTGTAACCTCACAGTACTCATCATCATTTAGATATTCTAATGATTCTTCAAGTGACATGATTTTCGGCTTTTTCATTGTTGTTGTTTGGTCTTTATTTGCAGAACGCATATTTGTCATTTGTTTTGCTTTTATCACGTTAACTGTAAGGTCGTTATCACGGTTATTTTCTCCTACAATCATACCTTCGTACACATCTGTACCCGGCTCAATAAAGATCGTTCCACGGTCTTCTAAAGCTAGAATACTGTACTGAGTAGATTTACCTGTTTCTAATGATACAAGTACTCCATTACGACGTCCACCAATTTGAGCATTGATCAATGGCTGGTAGCTGTCAAACGTATGGTTTAAGATTCCATAACCTCTTGTCATCGTCATAAATTCAGTTCTGTAACCGATTAGTCCACGTGCTGGTACATTGAATACCATACGAGTTTGTCCGCCACCATTACTGGACATATCCACTAGTTCACCTTTTCTCATCCCTAGTGACTCCATAATAGCACCAGTATATTCATCTGGTACATCAATTTGAACACGTTCTACCGGTTCGCATTTCACTCCATCAACTTCCTTGACGATTACTTCCGGCTTAGATACCTGTAACTCGAATCCTTCACGTCTCATGTTTTCAATTAAAATTGATAAATGTAACTCACCACGGCCGGAAACTGTCCAAACATCTGGTGAATCAGTTTGGTCAACCCGTAAACTAACGTCAGTCTCTAGTTGAGCCATTAAACGCTCTTCTATTTTTCGTGCCGTTACCCATTTCCCTTCACGACCGGCAAATGGACTATTGTTAACAAGGAATGTCATTTGTAGTGTAGGCTCATCAATACGAAGAATTGGAAGTGCCTCTTGCTTGTCAATTGGGCAGACCGTTTCTCCAACGTTGATGTCTTCCATACCAGAAACTGCCACTAAGTCTCCAGCTTTTGCTTCTTGAATTTCAATACGTTTTAGACCAATGAAGCCAAACATCTTTGTAACACGGAACTTCTTCACAGAACCGTCAAGCTTCATTAAGGAAACTTCCTGACCGACTTTCATCGTTCCACGGAAGATACGTCCAATACCAATACGACCTACATAATCATTGTAATCAAGAAGTGTTACTTGGAATTGAAGAGGCTCATCACTATTATCAACTGGAGCAGGGATATGCTCTAAAATTGAATCAAATAAACAGCTCATATTCTCCTCTTGGTTAGCAGGGTCTGGATCAAGGCTCGCTGTACCATTAATAGCTGATGCATATACAACCGGGAACTCAAGTTGATCTTCTTCAGCACCTAATTCAATAAATAAATCAATAACTTCATCAATTACCTCTAGAGGTCTTGCTGAAGGCTTATCAATTTTATTTACAACAACGATTGGAGTAAGCTTTTGTTCTAGTGCCTTTTTTAATACGAAACGAGTTTGCGGCATCGTACCTTCATAAGCATCCACAACTAATAGAACTCCATCAACCATACGCATAATACGTTCTACTTCTCCACCAAAGTCAGCATGTCCTGGTGTATCCATAATGTTAATTCTTTTTTCCTTATATTCAATCGCAGTATTTTTCGCTAATATTGTAATTCCACGCTCTTTTTCAATTGCATTTGAATCCATCGCACGTTCTTCAACATGTTCGTTTGTACGGAACGTTCCAGATTGATGCAATAATTTGTCAACCAATGTAGTTTTACCATGGTCAACGTGAGCAATGATAGCAATATTACGAAGATCATCACGTAATTTCAAGATCTCATCTCCTACTTCTAATTAAGGTTTTCTCTCGTGCTTTTTAGCATTCAAGCATTTTTCTTACATTTACAACTTTGCTATTATACCATATACTTTCAAGATGCGTGAAAGAATCTCATTTTCATTTATATAAATCTTTTGTAAACTATAAGATGGAGGGGTATTATGCAAAAGAAAAATGTAATTTCATTACTACTAGCATTCCTAACTGCATTTTTTATCATACTCATCGGAATCGCAATTGCTGAAAGAAGTGTACTAGGAATTATTGGGTCTATACTAGGTGTAATCGCTACTATGGGTATTGGATTTGTATTTAAGGCAAAGAACAGGTAAAAAGAGTAAGGAAAAAATCCTTACTCTTTTTATAACGGAATGATACATAATAAATAGGTTTTATCCCCTTCTTTTTCGATTTTATATTGTTCAAAGCCGCAAGCGCTTAAAAAGGAGATCCACTCTTGTCTCATAATTGGAACAGCTGCATAGGCAACCTTCTCTCCTTTTGCAGACCATCTTTTAACCAATTGAGAGATGACCGATTTTCCGTAGCCAGACCTTTGATACGCAGGATGTACGAGTATTGTACCTAACCATGGTCGTCCATTCGACTGTGCCTGGTCCACTGAATAAGAAATACCAATCTCTTTGTCTTCCTCACACCACACTAACCATTCACCGTTTACATGCTCATATTCCTTCAAATAATGATCTATTTCCGATATATTGCATTCTTCCTCTTGCCAATCATTACTTTCTCTTACACATTGCAAAATAAATGTGTAATCATCGTTCTCATATTTTCGGCTTGTCATCATGATTCAGTTTTACCTACGATATACGTCTCCACAATCTTCTTATGAAAGCTTACATTACTAGCAAAGACAGAGTTTTGTTCTAATAATTTTAGTGGACTTCCTTCAATTGTAGAAACTGTGCCACCGACCTCTTCAATTAATACAAGTCCCGCTGCAAAATCCCAAGGAGAAAGCCTCATTGTTATATATGCATCTAACTTACCGGAGGCGACATATGCCAGTTCAATTGCTGCTGAACCATAAGATCTTGTCCCTCTAACACGTTTAATAAGTGGAGCTAATTTCCAGGAATCAATCCTCTTATTTTCGGTTACCCACGTGGCATTAATTCCAATAATCGCTTCTTCCAGCTTTACATCTTTTAATTTTGGAAGACTTACCTGATTAAGAAATGCCCCTTGTCCCTTTTGCGCATGATATAAATCCCCACTAACAACATCATAAATAAGACCTATCATACCGATACCGTTCTCATATATACCAATAGATATCGCAAAGTTACGTTGTTGATGTACAAAATTCATTGTTCCATCTATCGGGTCGATAATCCAAACAATTCCCTCTAACGATTGAACATTATTACCCAATCCTTCTTCACCCAGTATACGGTGATCTGGAAATATTTCCGTTATATTCTTAATGAAATACTGTTCAATTTCGTGATCCATATTAGTGACCAGATCATCTGGAGAAGATTTGGTTTGAATCATCAATTGCGATGAGAAGGATTGCTGGATTCGATCCCCCGCTTCTTTTATCCATTGTTTCGCATATGTATCAATTCTGTTCCAGTCAAGAGCTCTATCCAAAAGTCTCTCCCCCTATTGTGATAAAAACGTATACTATTAGAGTATCGAATTACGAAAGAATCATGCAAGTCATACAACTCAATATATAGATCATGGTACTTCACAGAAAAAACGAACCCTGTTCTAAAAGGTCCGTAAAATCCTTTAAGCATCTAGGCGAATCATTTCTTGTCTCAGCTTCTCCAGTTTTCGCTTACATTCTACTATTTTCTTAGCATCCTTTATTAGTAAAGCATCATAAAGGGTTGCTAATTCATAATCAACTTCTAAACGTAAAACAGGCTTTCGCTTTTCTGCTTCTGTTTTCTTCTTATCATGTAAGACTTGTTTCATGAACAATGCACCCCTTCCATCAATGTAATGAAATCCGTAAACAAAAGACTAAATTTTCAGTTATTTTATTGTTATATATATTATGTATAGACCTTGTGCTATGCAACAAAAATGTGTGATTACCTATAAAAATGTATTTCATATTGCGTTTTTATACAGTAGAAATCACATCTCTATACGTAAATGGAAATCAATTGTGAATCTTTTTCATTGTCAGTTTTGGTATAGATAGTTGCTTTTGAGTAAAAATCCCAAATGCCGGATTTTCACAAATAATATCTAGTTACTGCTATAAAATAAAGTGAGTTGCTCTTTTCTAATCCAATCTCAATTTGCTTCTAAAACTAGTTGTACACCATAACAATTGTTCAAAAAGCAACAAAGTAATAGAAAAGAGCCTTTTCATTAGTACTTTGAATTAATACTCCAAGTGCTATCTTTTCTACAATTTTAAGGCTGTATGATATGATTAACATAACAAAATATTTATTCAACTTTGCATCGTATTATAGGAGGCTATTATGGAATTTACAGGATTTGACGAGAAGGATTTTAACACGTTTTTAATAGACGGATTAGACGAAAGAATGGCATCCATTAAAGAGAATATACAACCTAAGTTTCGTGAAATTGGAAGTGTACTTAGTCAAGATTTGTCGGTCTTCACAGGAAATGAAATGTTTTTACATATAGCTAAACATGCAAGACGGACAGTTAATCCCCCGAAGGATACATGGTTAGCTATTTGTCATGATAAGCGAGGCTATAAAAAGCACCCTCACTTTCAAGTAGGAGTATTTGACGATCATGTTTTTGTTTGGCTTGCTTTTATATATGAAATGCCAAATAAACAAGCGATTGCTTCAAAGTTCCTAAATAATGTTCAGTTTGTACAAGAAACAATTCCAAGTTCATATGTCATTTCATTAGATCATACTAAAAAAGAATCACTTTCCGTAAGTGATTTAACAAAAGAGAAATTTAAAGATAAACTGGAACGTTTCCAAACAGTAAAGAGCGCAGAATTTTTAGTGGGACAACATGTACAAGCTGGTGATCCCTTACTAAAAGATGGAGAAAAATTTATTGAATTCGTTAAAGAAACTTTTCACACACTTTTACCTTTATACAAGCTGTCATTGACAGAATAAAAAAAGAATGCTTAAAAAGCATTCTTTTTACATTTTTATGATCTTCTTAGATGGCTCATCCATCATTTTTTTTATGGCACGATAACTTGAGTAGCCGCTTTCTTTCTCAAATTCACCACAAATTTTCTTCTCTTCGGATTTACTCGGAACAACCTCCTTGAACTTTTTGTATGCTTTAAAGAGTTGCTCACGATCAATTCCCGTTTCATATACCTTTTCTATAGAGCTAAAAAATTGAATGACATTTACAATCTCATCTGTTGTCCAGTCTGTGGATATCGGATATTCATAACTCATATTCTACCTACTCACTCCATTTAGTTCGTATTCGTTCTGCTTCACCTATGATGCGGGTAAATAACTCATCGACAGTTGGAACATCCTTAATCCGGCCCATGATTTGTCCGGCCCATGCAAATCCTTCTGCTTCTTTACCATCATAAATATACCTTTTATTAGCATGCCCACTAATGTAATTCTTCAGTGACTCATATGTAGCTTCCTCTTCTTCAAGTTCAATAATCTTTGAAGTCCATTCATTTGAAATTGCACGTGCCGGTGATCCTAGACTTCTCTTAATCACTATTGTATCATTTTCTGATCCTTCTACTAATCGATTCTTATAAAGAGCACTTGCATGAATGCATTCTTTTGTTGCAATAAAGCGAGTTCCCATTTCAATGCCTTCTGCACCCAAGCTCATTGCAGCCATTAGACCTCTTCCATCACCGATTCCACCTGAAGCGACAACTGGGATTGATACAGCATCTACAACCTGTGGGACAATCACCATGGTGCCAATATCATGTTTGCCGAGGTGACCTCCACCTTCTTGACCAACTACCATCACAGCATCTGCTCCTAATTCCTCAGCTTTTTCTGCTTGTCTTCGAGCAGCAACGAGTACAAGCTTCTTAATAGAAGTCCCCTTTAACTGTTCAAATATGGGTGCAGGATTTCCACCTGTCATCGTAATTACCGGAACATCCTCATCAATCGAAACCTGGAGCATCTCTTCAAACGGACGACCATGTTGTCCAATCGCATAGTTCACTCCAAACGGTTTATTTGTCTTTACTCTTACTTTTCTTATCTCCTCACGCAATTGTTTGGGTGTCTCTAGTGACATCGCAGTTATTTGGCCTAATCCACCTGCATTTGAGACTGATGCCGCCAAATCAGAATATGCTAAATACGCTAACCCACCTTGAATAATGGGATATTTAATGTTTAATAGTTGTGTAATCCTTGTTTCCCAATTCATAATTATCTCCCCCTACTTACATAATACCTTCTATATTTTTCAGTAAAAATCCTCTTTTCATGTTTATTCATTTGTTGATAGGAGAAGGTATATAGTATATAGGCTCTCTTTCTTTTTGAAAACATTGTTACATGCCTTAATTAAGTCATCTTTAACCGCTCCATTCAACACTGATGTTCATTCCTTTAACGTAAGCTGCCACGAAACCTTGAGACTAGCGTTGTGCTCTTCTTTATTCAAGAAATAACTATCTATACGAGAACAGTCTTTTATAAATAATCTTTTCCTTTCCATACATTACGATAAATGCTATAATCACTCTTGTTTTTTAGTGATAGATAATAGTGTAGAAGAGGTGTAAGCATTGAACCAAAAAGAAACACCGTTATTCACGGGGTTATTAGAACATGTGAAAAAAAATCCTATCCAGTTTCATATTCCTGGACATAAAAAAGGCAGTGGCATTGATCCTGAATTTCGTGATTTTATCGGAAACAATGCACTTTCTATAGATCTCATAAATATTGGACCATTAGATGACTTGCATCATCCAAAGGGTATTATTAAACAGGCACAGCAGCTCGCAGCTGAAGCATTCGGTGCAGATCATACGTTCTTTTCTGTACAAGGGACAAGTGGAGCAATCATGACAATGGTCATGTCTGTATGTAGTCCTGGTGATAAAATTATTGTACCAAGAAATGTACATAAGTCAGTTATGTCTGCCATTATCTTTTCTGGCGCAACACCTATCTTTATCCATCCTGTTGTAGATAAAAAGCTCGGCATCTCTCATGGAATTACTCCTGATTCAGTTGAAAAGGCACTATCGCAACATCCTGATGCAAAAGGCGTACTAGTGATAAACCCGACCTATTTTGGAGTATCTGCTGATTTAAAGCGAATTGTTGAGATTGCCCATGAATACGAAGTACCCGTATTAGTTGATGAAGCACATGGTGTACATATTCATTTCCATGATGAACTTCCGTTATCTGCTATGCAGGCAGGTGCAGATATGGCAGCAACAAGCGTGCATAAATTAGGTGGTTCCATGACACAAAGTTCCATACTTAATATACGTGAAGGTCTTATATCCCCGAAGCGGGTTCATTCTATAATTAGTATGTTAACGACGACTTCTACTTCTTATCTATTACTGGCATCATTAGATACAGCAAGAAGAAGATTAGCAACTGAAGGTAGAGAGATTATTGGCAGGGCTATTGACCTGGCAGAGCATACGAGAAATCAAA